>NZ_JAVWTF010000005.1:0-58225 GCF_036667855.1 Aurantimicrobium sp.
GGCGCGGGTGTCACCCGAGCAGCGCAGGCCGATCATTGCTTGGCGGTAGAACCCCAGTTGCATGGGGTCGGTCACAGCGACCACCTGCATCACGCCGGCATCTGTCAGCTTCTGCACGCGCTGGCGCACAGCAGCCTCCGAGAGACCTACCGCCTTGCCAATTTCGGCATAGGAGCGACGACCGTCTTCTTGCAGCTCTTCAATGATGGCCTTGGACACATCATCGAGCTGCGCGGCGCGAGTCTTAGAGTTCATGGGGTTGATTCTGACAGGAAAAAACACCCGAAGCAAGTGAAACCGCACATTTATGTGGATAAAACTACGAAATCCTCAGAATTACCCTTCTTTTACTATCGGTTTTCGCCTTATGCTGGGTTCATGAGTACTCACGCATTGAAGAACTTCATCAACGGCCAGTTCGTCGAATCCACCACAGACGAGCGTCTGGACATCCTCGACCCCGCCACCGAAGAGGTCTATGCCACTAGTCCCGTCTCTAGTGACAAGGATGTTGCCGACGCCTACGGCGCCGCGGCAACAGCATTTGAAGCATGGGGCGAGACCACCCCGAGTGAGCGTTCCCTGGCCCTGTTCCGCATTGCAGATGCGATGGAGTCCCGTGCTCGTGAGTTTGCCGAGGTGGAATCTAAAGACACCGGTAAGCCACTCGAGACGCTCGTGGAATACGAAATCATGCCCTCAGTGGATCAGATTCGTTTCTTTGCCACCGCAGCACGCCACCTGGAAGGTAAGTCTGCCGGCGAATACATGGCCGATCACACGTCCATGATTCGCCGCGAACCCATTGGTGTGATCGGACAGGTCACGCCCTGGAACTATCCGCTCAACATGGCGGTCTGGAAGTTCGCTCCGGCTATTGCGGCGGGTAACACCATCGTGCTCAAGCCCTCTGACACCACCCCTGCCTCCACGATGTTGCTGGCAGAGATGGCATCTGAATTCCTGCCCGCCGGTGTCTTCAACGCTGTGATGGGTAACCGTGACACAGGTAAAGCCATGGTGGAGAACAAGACTCCCCAGATGATCTCCATCACCGGTTCTGTTCGTGCGGGCATGGAAGTGGCCAAGAGTGCAGCTACCGATCTCAAGCGCGTCCACCTCGAACTTGGCGGCAAGGCCCCTGTCATCGTCTTCGACGATGCAGATATTCCTTCTGCCGTCGAGGGCATCGTCGGTGCCGGATACTTCAACGCTGGCCAGGACTGCACCGCAGCAACACGTTTGCTCGTGCAAGAAGGCATCTATGACGAATTCATGGCAGAGCTGGTGAAGTATGCGCGTGCGAACGCCATCACCGGTTCACCGCTGGATGCCAACACCATGTTTGGTCCCGTCAACAACGTGAACCAGCTGGCTCAGGTGCAGGGCTTCATTGAGCGTCTGCCAGATAACGCCACCATTGAACTTGGTGGCAAGCGTCAAGGCACCACCGGCTACTTCCACGAAGCCACAATTGTTTCTGGCCTCAAGCAAACAGATGAGGTTATCCAGAACGAGATCTTCGGGCCAGTTATGACGGTGCAGAAGTTCACTGACGAAGCTCAGGCACTGACCTGGGCGAACGACGTGAACTACGCCTTGGCTTCTTCGGTGTGGACACAGAACCACGGCCGCGCCATGCGCATGGCAAAGAAGCTCGACTTTGGGTGCGTGTGGATCAACACGCACATTCCCATTGTTGCTGAGATGCCTCACGGTGGCTTCAAGCACTCCGGATACGGCAAGGACCTCTCTGGATACGGATTTGATGACTACACCCGCATCAAGCACGTGATGAGCTACATCGGAAACTAAGCCGGAGTAATTCCGAGGTTTATTCCTGCACGACTGGGCCCGCTGTGAGCAATCACGCGGGCCAGTTCTGTAATGGCCTGTGCTGCAGGATCTGCAGGGTTGGAGAGCACGATCGGGGTTCCCTCATCGCCGCCTTCACGCAGACCTAGGCTCAGTGGAATCTTGGCAAGAACTTCAACTGCCTTGTCTTGACCAATGCTCAGCTCGTTGGCAACGGTCTCTGCACCACCCTCACCAAAGAGAGCGAGAGCTGAACCATCTGGCAGAACAAGTGGACCCATGTTTTCCACGACGCCCAAGATGCGTTGGCCAGTCTGGCGGGCCACGACGCCGGCCCGCACAGCAACCTCACTTGCTGCAGTCTGGCCCGTGGTGACCACGAGCACTTCAGCGTTGGGAAGCTGTTGGCCCACGGTGATGGCCACATCACCGGTGCCAGGAGGCAGGTCTAGCAACAAGAAGTCGAGGTCGCCGAAGTAGACATCGGTCAAGAACTGGGTGATGGTGCGTTGCAGCATGGGTCCGCGCCAGGCCACGGCCGCATTGGCGTTCTCCACAAACATGCCAATGCTGATCACCTTCACGTCGTGGCCAACCGGGGGCACAATCATGTCATCCAGACGTGTGGGCTTTACTGCCACACCATCGGGAGCAAGACCCATCAGCGCGGGGATGGAGAAGCCATAGACGTCGGCATCCAGGATGCCGACACGAAAACCTTGCTGTGCTAGAGCAGCTGCCAGATTCGCGGTCATGGTGGACTTTCCCACACCACCTTTGCCACTGGTGACGGCAATAACGCGCGTGAGCGTTCCTGGGCCAAAGGGGTTTTGCTTAGGTCCACCAGGACGCAGTCGTCCCAGCAGCTCAGCACGTTCTTCTGCTGTCATGACCTGAACATCAACAGTGACATCCTCGATGCCCGAGACGCTCAATGCTGCAGCACGAACGTCGCTTTCAATTTTCTGCGCTGCCGGGCAGCCCGAAATAGTGAGACGCACCTCAACTGATGCCGTGTTGTTCTCTGTCGAAACAGAACCAATCATGCCGAGTTCACCTAGGCTGCGGCGAAGCTCGGGGTCGATTACTGCCCCCGCAGCCTCACGAACGAGCTCTGTGTGATTACTCACGTGCTACTTGGCAGAACGAGTGGCAGGACGCGTTGCGGGCTTCTTTACAGGAGCCTTAGCCGCAGGCTTCTTGGCAGCAGGCTTGGCAGGTGTTTCATCCTTCTCGAGTTCCTCGAGCAGGGCACGCAGTTCAGCCTTGATGAAGTCCTTGGTGGCCATGTCTTTCATTGCCAGACGCAGTGCAACAACCTCACGGGCGAGGTATTCAGTGTCGGCAAGGTTGCGCTCAGCACGCTGGCGGTCCTGCTCGAACTGAACGCGGTCGCGGTCATCCTGGCGGTTCTGTGCCAACAAGATCATGGGAGCTGCATAGGACGCCTGCAGTGACAGGATCAGGGTCAGTGCCGTGAAGCCGATGGCATAGGAGTCAAAACGCCATGCCTCGGGAGCAAAAGTGTTGAACAACATCCACACCACAGCGAAGATGGTGAGCCCGAGCAGGAACCAGGGAGTACCCATGCCTCGCGCAATGGTTTCGGTGAATCGACCAAAGCGATCGCGTGAACGCGAAGGACGTGGGTTCAGCGCGCTGAAACCTTTGGGGGAGTCGAAGCTTTCATCGTGACGGTTGCTTCGTGCCATGTCAGCCCCTCCTTCCTCGGGTTGCGGGCTTTGCTGCAGGAGCAGCACTCTTCTGTGCGGGACGCTTCTTCGGCGCACGTTTACTCATCGCTGCAGAAGCAGGAGTGTCTTCGTCGTCGTGACTGCGCCAGTCATCAGGGAGCAAGTAGTCGAGCACGTCATCGACGGTGACCACGCCGACAAGGCGGTGGTTTTCGTCAATCACGGGAACAGAAACCAGGTTGTAGCTGGCAAGAATACGGGAGACCTCTGCGGCAGGGGTGTCTACCGAGATGGGCTCAAGACCAGGGTCAATGAGAGCGCCCAGGCGCTCGTGTGGTGGGTAGCGCAGCATGCGCTGGAAGTGAACCATGCCCAAGAAGCGTCCGGTGGGGGACTCATAGGGAGGCAGCGTAATGCAGACTGCTGCTGCCAAGGCAGGTGCAGTCTCATTACGGCGAATCATGGCCAAACCTTCGGCAACGGTTGACTCAGCAGAGAGAATGATGGGCTCAGGGGTCATCAAACCACCCGCAGTGTCTGCACCGAAGCTGAGCAGCAGACGAACGTCGTCTGCTTCCTCGGGCTCCATCAGCTCAAGGAGGTGTTCACCACGCTCTTCGGGAAGCTGGGCAATGAGGTCCGCCGCGTCATCGGGCTCCATCTCATCGAGAACGTCCGCAGCACGCTCGTCGTCGAGCTGCGCCATGATTTCAATCTGGTCGCTCTCGTCCATCTCTTCGAGAACGTCAGCAAGACGGTCGTCGGGGAGCTCTTCAGCAACCTCGAGCATGCGCTCCTGTGGCAGATCCAGCAGAGTGTTGGCCAAGTCAGCAGGACGCAGTTCAGAGTAGGACGCAATGAGGGCTTCGGCAGACTGTGGTTCGCCCGCTTCGGTCTTCTCGGTAATCAGCGACCAGGGAACAAGTGCAGTGGGGCCCTTAGCAAAGGGAGCACCTGCTTGGCGGGGGCGGCGCACAAAGAGCTGAGAGATTGCCCACTCGCCGGGACCGGTCTCTTCGATAGCAGCGTCTTCGATTTCGGCTTCGCCGGAACCGTCGTTGAAGGTGACCTTGCGGCCTAAGAATTCAGCCAACAGGCGGACTTCGCCACCGCGCTGTTCAAACTTGCGGTCAGAGATAGGACCGGTGGTGATGACCTGGCCGCTGCCAATGCTGGAGACGCGGCCAATCGAGATAAACACACGACGCTTACCTGGAAGTTCAGCCAGCAGACCAACCACGCGGGGAGCATTGTCCTTGCGGTACACCACGAGGACATCACGAATACGACCCAGGCGGTCACCCGCGGGGTCGAAAACGCCGCTGCCTGTCAGGCGCGCTACAAATACTCGTGTTCCAGTCACGTCTCTAACCTACCCGTTAAGCACTGTTTGCGCCCCTTGTGGAGGCGCAAACAGTGTGTGAACAGTGTTGTTTAGATCAAGGCATCGCTGAGGTGATTGGGGGTTCCAAAGCGGTGCGCGGTGATGCTCACAGCCTGCTCGCGCAAGAAGGGGAGCATTTCGATGCGGCCTGCCAGAAGCACAGGACCTGCATAGACGGCCACATCAGGGCGACCGTTGGTTGCCGCGGTGACCTGTGCTGCGGAGCCTCCAATCAGGCGGATGCGAGCATTGGTTAGATCCAACTCGTTCAGGCTAGAAAGCCAGGAGCCGTCTGAACGCTGGTCAACGCGAATACCGGTGGCTTGCAGTGCCCAGAGGTAACGCTCACCAAGGTTTGCAGGTACCGAGATGGTGAAGTTAGATTCTGCACGCATGGCGGCCAGCACCACGCGGAAGAGTTCAACTGGGTTGCCTGCTTCCATGAGGCGAATCTGGGTAGGCACCGAGCGGTAACGGAAGACGTTGCGCTCCACACCCAACTGGGACACATCGATTGCCTGACCAAACTCAGTTGACCACGAGAACTGGTCCAGGCTTGCAGCCTGGCGAACCCACGCCAGCTCGCCACCATTGAGTGTCTCCGAACGCTCGATGGCGTCAAGAAGAGTGAGCACGTGCTTGGAGATGGGAGCCTGGCCGATGTCTGCTGTGGCAGCAATTTCCCAGTTCCCGAGACCAAAGAGGTAGTTGGGGCCACCTGCCTTTGTGCCAGCACCCACAGCAGACTTCTTCCATCCACCGAAGGGCTGGCGCTGCACAATGGCACCGGTAGTGCCACGGTTGACGTAGAGGTTTCCAGCCTGAATGGTGTCCAGCCACAGGCCTACTTCGTCAGCATCCAGGGAGTGGATGCCCGAAGTGAGGCCGTAGTCAATGGCGTTGACCAATGCAATGGCTTCTTCAAGCGTGCGGGCAGTCATGATGCCGAGCACAGGGCCGAAGTATTCGGTGAGGTGGTATTCGCTACCGGCCTTCACGCCGTCGCGCACACCAGGAGACCATAGCTTTCCGGTTTCATCGAGCTGTGTGGGCTCAACGAGCCACTTTTCACCCTTGCCCACTGAGGTGAGCGCAGAAAGCAGCTTGCCCTTCGCTGGTTCAATGATGGGACCCATCTGGGTGGTGGCGTCCTGGGGGTAGCCGACCTTGAGGCTAGAGACGCCATCGATGAGCTGGTTGCGGAAGCGCTGTGAGGTAGCAACCGAACCGACCAGAACAACCAGGGAGGCAGCAGAGCACTTCTGACCTGCGTGACCGAAGGCCGAGTAAATGACATCCTTGGCTGCCAGGTCAAGGTCAGCACTCGGGGTGACAATAATGGCGTTCTTTCCGCTGGTTTCTGCGAGGAGTGGAAGGTCATGACGTAGTGAACGGAACAGCTCAGCTGTTTCGTAGCCACCGGTGAGGATCACGCGGTCAACGCGAGGGTCCGAGACGAGCTTGCTGCCGAGGGCGCGGTCTCCCATGTTGACCAACTGGAGAGCATCGCGAGGAACACCTGCCTCCCAGAGTGCTTCCACCATGACCGCACCACAACGACGAGCCTGGGCTGCGGGCTTGATAATCACAGGTGAACCTGCTGCTAGAGCAGCCAAGGTTGAGCCCGCAGGGATAGCAACGGGGAAGTTCCAGGGTGGAGTGACCACGGTCAGGCCAGCAGGAACAAACTCAGCTCCAGAGATGCGACCGAGCTTCTTGGCCTGCTCGGCGTAGTAGTGAGCAAAGTCAATGGCCTCGGTGACCTCAGGGTCAGACTGGTCAAGCGTCTTGCCGGTTTCGCTGGCCGCTACTTCCATCAACTCTGCACGGCGCGCTTCGAGAACTTCACCGGCACGGTGAAGGATCTCAGCACGCTCTTCTGGCGAACGAGTGCGCCACGAAGCACCAGAACCGGTTGCGGTGGCAAAGACAGCCTCGAGTTCAGCTTCAGAGTTGACGGTGTGTGTGGCCACGGTGTCATTGCCCAGCTGTGAGGTGGCGATGCGAGAAAGGATGCCATCGCCCCAGGCGCGGTTAGCCGCAATCGCAGGGTCTGTGTCTGCTGCGTTCTCGAAACGGTCGGTGGGCATGGGCTTGGCTGGCTTGGTGCGGTCCTGCACGCGGTGTGAAGCAGGGACGGTGTCATCCAGCTCAGCCAGTGAGTTCAAGAAACGAGTTTGTTCGCGTTCGAACAGTGCTTCATTCGCGGAGAGTTCAAACACCGCCGACATGAAGTTGTCCTGAGACGCGCCTTCTTCGAGGCGTCGGATCAGGTAGGCAATGGCAACGTCAAACTCGGCCGGGTGAACAACGGGTGTGTAGAGCAGGAGTCCGCCCACGTCCTTCTTGACGGCTTCGGCCTGACCCTGGGCCATACCGAGGAGCATCTCGAATTCAATACCGGACTGAACGCCACGCTTGCCGGCAAGAAGCCAGGCGTAGGCCACGTCAAAGAGGTTGTGACCGGCAACACCGATGCGGACGTTGCCAATGCGGTCAGGGTGCAGGGCGTAGTTGATCACGCGCTTGTAGTTGGTGTCGCTGTCCTGCTTGGTGTGCCAGGTAGCCAGTGGCCAGTCGTGCAGAGCAGCCTCGACACGCTCCATGGGGAGGTTGGCGCCCTTCACGACACGAACCTTGATGCCTGCACCGCCGCGTGCGCGGCGAGCAGTAGACCATTCCTGGAGCTGGATCATGGCGGCGAGGGCATCAGGCAGGTATGCCTGGAGCACAATGCCAGCCTCGAGGTTGAGAAGTTCAGGACGGTCCAAGATGCGGGTAAAAACCGCAATGGTGATGTCGAGATCCTTGAACTCTTCCATGTCCAAGTTGATGAACTTAGGGCTAGCGCTCTCGGCGGCTAAGTGGAACAGGGGGAGAAGGCGATCAACCACGTGCTCCACGTCCTGCTCAAATGCCCAGGCAGAGTGAGGAGCAACAGTGGAAGACACCTTGATGGAGACGTAGTCGACATCATCTCGAGCGAGAAGGGCACGAGTTCCTTCGAGGCGGCGAGCAGCTTCGCGCTCGCCAAGAACAGCTTCACCCAGCAGGTTGACGTTGAGGCGAACACCGGGCTTGCGTAACTTGGCAATAGCTCCACCGAGCTTGGCATCGGTGGCGTCCACGATGAGGTGGCCGACCATGTTGCGCAGCACCTTGCGAGAAATGGGTATAACTACACCAGGAAGAATCGGAGCGACCAGCCCACCCACGCGCACTGCAGCGCGCATATACCAGGGCAGGAATGCAGGAACCTTGGGGGCGAGTTCCTTGAGATTACGCGCAGCAACACTCAAGTCTTCGGGGCGAACCACGCCATCCACGAACCCGACGGTGAAGGCAAGACCGTTGGGGTCCTTGAGCACACCGGCCAGCATGACGGCGCTGGAATCAACGGGGAAACCCTGTGCTTCGGTCAACCATTTGCGAACTAATGCAATGGAATCTTGGGCAAGTTCAGGCGAGAGAGCATCTGCGGTCATGTTCTTAGTCTGGTACCCAAAAGACTTAAGATAAAGCGCACATTAGTTACTAATACTCATTAGAATTACTTAACCTTTAAAGGAGTGCCATGCTCGACCTCAGACGACTCCGTCTCCTGCGTGAAGTCAAGCTTCGTGGCACCCTCGCCGAGGTGGCAGAAGCGCTCAACTACAGCCCCTCTGCTGTATCCCAGCAGCTTGCCCTGTTGGAAAAGGAAGTGGGTATTCCCCTCCTTCGCAAGTCTGGTCGCCGCGTCACCCTGACGCCCCAGGCCGAGATCCTTGTAGCCCACACTTCAACCGTTCTGGAAGTGCTTGAACAAGCAGAAGCTGAGGTCACCACCTCGCTCGAGCGTCCAGCAGGTTTGGTGCGTTTGGCGGTATTCCAATCAGCAGCGCTTGCGCTTCTTCCTGATGCGTTGACTCTTGTTCGGAGCGAATACCCAGAGATGCGGTTGGAAGTAACCCAGCAAGAGCCTGAAGCCGCCCTTCACGCCACCTGGACTCGTGACTTCGACCTCGTTGTTGCTGAGCAATACCCCGGCCATGCTGCTCCTCGTCATCCTGAGCTCGACCGTGTTGATCTGACCACCGATCCCATTCGCTTAGGCGTCACCAAGAAGCTCGTTGCTGAACACAACATCAAGGCCTTGGCTGACACTGCTGGTCTGCCCTGGGTGATGGAGCCTCGTGGCACGGCATCCAGGCACTGGGCTGAACAAGCCTGCCGACAGGCAGGGTTTGAGCCAGATGTGCAATTCGAAACGGCAGATATTCAGGCACACATTCGTCTCGTGGAGTCCGGCAATGCTGTGGCCCTGCTGACGGGTCTGGCATGGGTGGGTAGACCTGTGACTGTGGAGCTCATCGACCTGCCTGGTAACCCTCGAAGGACAGTGTTTACCGCAGCTCGTCGTGCCAGCGCCAAGAGCCCGGCCATTGTGGTGTGCCGAGACGTGCTGGCCCGCACAGCAGAGATAATTACTTCGACCGAAGAATAGTTCTCGTCGGGGATTTCCACGCCCACCACAGCAATGGAAGCTGCAGTGGAATGCGGACCCAGGCAATCACCGTGAGCACGGTGTTGTCAGAGCTCAGTTGATCGAAGGCGAACCAAATGTTGGCAGGCCACACCGCCAACAAGGTGAGAACTGTCAGCATAGGAGCCCAGTTCCAGCGTTTGAGCAGTCCCAGAACACAGGTCAGCTCCACGACACCGGAAACATAGACCAGAGCAAGATTCGTACTCTCACCGAGCTCCGGTGGCATCAGCCACATGAAACCACCGGGGGAGACCAGGTGCAGAACGCCACTGACCGTAAACAGCGCAATGACAATCCAACTACCGACACCGCGCTGGGTCATGGCTACTTCCTCTTTTTCTTGGCTAGGGCGTCAGCTTTGATCTGAGCTGCCTTCTGTGCCTTTGCAGCAGCGGCATGGGGTGCAAGCCATGCCTCCACGTCATCAGCGGTGCGAGGCAAAGCAATGGTGAGGTTCTCTGCACCGGTGGCAGTGACCAGGATGTCATCCTCGATGCGCACGCCTATGCCGCGGTATTCCTCAGGCACGGTCAAGTCATCAGGCTGGAAGTAGAGCCCGGGCTCGATCGTGAAGATCATGCCTTCCTTCACGATGCCGTCCATATACATCTCACGACGAGCTTGTGCACAGTCATGCACATCAATACCCAAGTGGTGACTGGTGCCATGAACCATGTAGCGGCGGTGGTGACCATTTTCGGGAAGAAGTGCTTCTTCTGCCGTCACAGGGAGCAGGCCCCACGCGGCTGTCTTTTTCGCAATGACACCCATGGCGGTGTTGTGTACGTCACGGAACGTGATGCCGGGCTTCACTATGGCGAAGGCAGCATCTGCTGCTTCGCGCACAGCTTCATACACCTTGCGCTGAATCGGTGTGAAGGTGCCATCAACAGGCAGGGTGCGGGTGACATCGGCGGTGTAGTAGCTGTCTCGCTCGACTCCAGCATCAATCAAGATGAGGTCGCCGTTGTTGACCACACCATCATTGGTCACCCAGTGCAGGATGCAGGCGTGTGCGCCGCTGGCGGCGATCGTGCCATAGCCCACCCCATTACCTTCAAGACGTGCACGTGAAGCAAATGCGCCCTCAACAAGGCGCTCGCCGCGCTTGTTGCCGGCGATAGCGGGCAACACACGAGCGATATCAGCGAACCCGCGAATGCTGGAGGCAACCGCTTCGCGCATCTCGTTGATTTCATATGCGTCCTTGACCAAGCGCATTTCAGAGAGGTCCTGAGCAAGGTCTTCGGGAAGTGCCGTCACTTCAGCATCCTTGGCAGGAAGTTCATCCAGGTGGCGGGTGGCAATTGCGAGATCACCCGCAACCTGCGCAAGGGAAGGTCGTGGACCAATCCAGAACTCACCAATGTCGCTATTGGCATAGAACTCGTCAGAGTCTCGCCCCGCGCGCTCGCGGAAGTAGAGAGTGGCTTCGTGACCTGATGCTGTGGGTTCCATCACCAACACAGAGTCAGGTTCACTGTCGGAACCCCAGCCGGTCAGCCAGCTAAAGGCCGAATCAGCCCGGAAGGCATAAAAGGTGTCATTGCTGCGGCGTTTCATAGCGCCAGCAGGAATGACCAGACGCTTGCCTGGATATTTCTTGCTCAGTTCAGCACGACGTGCTGCGGCATAGGAAGCCTGTTCGCGAGGTGCGGGAATTTCTTCAGCACGGTCAGCCCACTGGCTGGAGATGTAGTGCTTAAAGGTGTCAGATCCAGGAGTTGTTGAGCGGTTCTCTGTGCCTTTAGGGACCTCGTGGGTGGCTTCCTCAGCGTTCATGCTTCCAGTCTGTCACTGCTGGGAGCAGAAAGTAGGAGTTGTCCCCAGCCGGGCATAGAGTGAAAGGGTGGAAGCATTCTTGAGAGCCCAGGGTCCAATAGACCTTCACCTCCACAGCAATGTCTCCGATGGTACCGGATCCCCTACCGATGTTGTTCGTGAAGCACATGCTGCCGGTGTTCGCACCATGGCTCTCACTGACCACGACACTGCAGCGGGCTGGGATGAAGCCCGGGAAGAGTGCCTGCGCCTAGGGATGACATTTATCCCCGGCATGGAGTTCAGCTCGCGCATTGAACATGGCAGCATCCACATCCTGGCGTATCTGATTGACCCCAACTTCGCTCCGCTTGCTGAGGAACTGGACAAACTTCAAAATGACCGCGAGAACCGTCTTCGCCAGATGACGGAGAACGTCAGTGCTGACTATGACATCACCTGGGACCACGTGATGGAGCAGGTTGCTGCCTCAGGTAAATCACTGGGGCGCCCTCACCTGGCAGATGCTCTCGTTGCGCAGGGCATTATTGGTGAACGTAGTGAGGCTTTTGATGGCATCTTGTCCAAGAATGGCCCCTATTACGTCTCGCAATACGCGTTAGATCCCGTCTCTGCCGTGAAGCTCATTCGAGCTGCCGGTGGCGTTCCGGTGATGGCTCACCCCACCACCAGGGGGCGCGTGGCACCGATGGAATACATCGACCGTCTCATCGAGGCTGGTCTCGGTGGCTATGAAATTGAGCACAGAGAAAACATGGAGCCGGGGAAGACCATCTTGCGCGAAATCTGTCTCGAACGCGGGCTGATCATGACTGGGTCAAGTGACTATCACGGCACGGGTAAGCCCAACCAGCCAGGGGAGAACACCACTTCACCTGAGATGCTCGCCAAGATTATTGAGCAGGGAACAGGCGCTTCGCCCAGTTATCCGGCGTAGAAGGTGCCTTTGCCCTTCACGGCAGAGGCAATGCTGGGGATTTTGCCATCGCCATAGGCGGCAACGACTTCTGAAATGACTACTTCGTAACCGTCATACCAGCGCTGAACACCGGCCTTCGCGCTGAGGTGATCGGGAAAGCGCGAGAACTCTTTCAGAGTCTCTTTATCGGCGAAGTAGTAAATGGAGTTCTTCACGCCACCTTCGGGTGCGAGCCAGCGCTCAACACCAAGATAGCCAGGCATCGCCTGAACGAATTCTTCAATGGCGTCGTCGAGACGGTAGAACTCGTCATCGTAGGTGCCGGGTTTGAAGATGAACTGTGCAGAGAACATGTTTCAGTTCTACCAGCTGATCAGAGCAAATTGATTGGGTCCAATAGCTATCAATGCGCAATAGATAGCAAAGATGGCTGCAATGACGCCCAAGATTTGGAACTGGTGATCCATGGTGAAGCGAAACAGATTCGTGAGCTGAACATTGCCCTTTTCGCCGCGGAACAAACGCCACAGCGGTGGCAGCAGCACAGGCACCATCGCCACGATGTAGACAAGTAACACGGTGGGCAGCTGGAGCCACCAGGGAACATCCGCTGCTGTCACATCGTGAATAGCGGGCACCAACATGGCAAAGCTGGTGATGTCTTTAATGCTCAAGGCAAAAGCGAAAGCAAAGAAGGTGACAGTCTTGGCTTTTGCAATGCGGTGCGTCAGTCCTTGTTCTGCCTTCTTGGCCAAATCAGGGTGGGGAATAAACAGCCACACAGCAATACCAGTCAGCACCACAGCTGCCGTGGACCAGACAATCCCACCAATAATGTCGGGGGAGTGAGGTGCTGGTTTGGGCAGAGAAGCGAAACCTGCCGTCAGCAAAATACACGCCAGCAAGAAGGCGCTACCGGAACCGGTAGCCACCGCAATGCTGCGTCTAATCCACTTCGAGGAACTGGTGGAAAGAAGTTGAAGGCCCAGAAGCGACGGAGTGAACGAAGCACCGATGGCGAGCGGAATAACCCGCACCAACAGCTCTACTTCGGCCACTCCGATGTTCATGGAGAAACTACTTATGCTCCGCCGAGACCTGGACCGCGACGACGGTTACGGGTGCGGGTGCGCGACGGGTTGTTCCCGTCGTGGTGTTCGTCTCCGCGACCATCGTGTGCTCCACCGGCAACGCCATGGGTGCCCTCGGGGCTGACGTGCTTGGGTGGGTTGTTGGTGCGACGGCGGTTACGATCGCCAGAACCTTCACGCTTTTCACCCTCGCGCTGACGACCGGTGTGACCTTCGGCGGTCTTGGTGGGAGGAGTGGACTTGAGGCGACCCTTGGCATCGGTGGGGATGTTCAGGTCGGTGAAGAGGTGAGGGGATGACGAGTAGGTCTCGGTGGGTTCTGGCTGACCGAACTCGAGAGCCTTGTTAATCAAGGCCCACTTGTGCAGGTCTTCCCAGTCCACGAAGGTCACCGCGATACCGGTCTTACCGGCACGGCCGGTACGACCCGCGCGGTGCAGGTAGGTCTGGTCTTCGTCAGGGATGGTGTGGTTGATCACGTGGGTCACGTCATCAACATCGATACCGCGAGCAGCAACGTCAGTTGCAATAAGAATTTCCTTCTTGCCCGACTTGAACTGGGCCATGCCACGTTCACGCTGCTCCTGGTTGAGGTCACCGTGCACGGCAACAGCGGGGAAGCCCCGGTCGGTGAGCTCTTCCACCAGGCGTGACGCTGCACGCTTGGTGCGGGTAAAGATGACGGTCTTGCCGCGGCCTTCAGCCTGGAGAATACGAGCAATGACCTCGTCCTTATCCATGTTGTGGGCGCGGTACACCAGGTGCTTAATGTTGGCCTGAGTAAGACCCTCATCTGGATCGGTGGCACGAATGTGGATGGGGTTGTTCATGAAGCGACGAGCCAAGGCCACGATGGGGCCAGGCATGGTTGCTGAGAACAGCATGGTGTGACGCTTGGGAGGAGTCTGCGAGAAGATCTTCTCGATGTCGGCCAAGAAGCCCAAGTCAAGCATCTTGTCTGCCTCATCGAGAACGATTTCTTCGATCTCAGAAAGAGAAAGTAAGCGCTGGTTAGCGAGGTCAAGCAAACGACCGGGGGTTCCGACGACGATTTGAGCGCCAGCCTTGAGCTGCTCTACCTGGCCCTCGTAGGACTTGCCACCATAGATGGAAACAACCTTGGTCTCACGGTTGGAAGTGGCTAGTTCCATGTCTTCAGCAACCTGAACGCACAGTTCACGGGTGGGCACAACAACAAGCACCTTCACACCGGGGCCGGGGTTGGTTCCGAGGCGCTGAATGATGGGCAAACCAAAGCCGAAAGTCTTACCAGTACCGGTTTTGGCCTGTCCGATGATGTCCTGACCGCCCAAAGCGAGGGGGATGGTCTGCTCTTGAATGGGGAAGGGTTCAAGAATTCCCTTTGAAGCCAACGCTTCAACAATGTCAGCGTCGATATTTAAATCTGCAAAAGTCACGTAGGTGCCTGTCGTGTAAAAAGGTTCTACGCCTTTTCATTCGTCACACAGGCGTAGGGCTACCGATCCGTTGCCGGTAGCGACGTAACAAGCCTATCTCGCCTCGCTCGTATGCCGGTTTAGGCATAGGCTTGATACGTGGTCTTTTCTTGGTTTGGCATGCGTAAGCGCAGAGTCGTTGCGCCTACCCTCAAACCTCGTCAAGAGAAGGTTGAACGCGAAGACAAGGTCGACCTCAAGGACATGTCTCCTGATGTTGTGCCCTTCGTGGCGCAGGTTGCCTACTTCGAGCTCGCTGTCTTTGAATCATTGACGCGCGCTGTCACCGCTGCCCCCACCCTCGCTGCCAAAGAGGGTTTGAGTGCAGCAGCTGGTGAAGTTCTGGCTAAACACCACGGCCTCGTTGCTGAGCTTCGCAAGAAGAAGGTGGATCCTGCCGAGGCTATGGCGCCTTTTGCACCAGCCATTGACAAGTTTGAAGAGCTCACTGGTGGACGCGACTGGTATGAGATGCTGCTCGGTGTTTACCTCACCGCAGGTTTCTTGGATGACTTCTTTGTTCGTTTGGTGCCCAGCCTGCCTAAGGCACTTGCTGGCCGCGTAGAGATCTTGTTGGAAACAGATCGTTCTGCAGAAGTAATCGTTGCTTTGCTCAAGGAAGGCATCGAAGCAGATCCCACCCTGGCGTCACGCCTGGCTGTGTGGGGACGCCGCCTTGTGGGCGACACTCAGCTTGTTGCGCGCTCTGCCCTGCTCATGTCTGACAACCGTGCAGACGACGAACAGCGCATTGAGCCTGTCTTCACAGACCTCATTGCAGCGCACTCGCGCCGAATGGATGAACTAGGGCTGACTGCCTAGTTCCACTTTCCCGTCAAGGGAGTATTAGCCAACGAAGCCGATACGACGGTTCTGGTCAGAGCCGAGCTCGACGAACGCAATGTTGGCAGATGCGACAAGGTAAACCTTGCCCTTGTCGTCCGAAAGCTTGAGCACGGAGGACGTTCCGCTCAGGGAGTTCGCAACGAGGGTCTCAACTTCAGCAAGAGACTGCGAGGTTTCCAGACCAATCTCACGAGATGTGTTGATCATGCCAATGCGAATTTCCATGTGAAGACCTTTCGTAATCCGAACAAGCCAACACTATGACAAAAAGCGGGGCCCACCATATCGGTGAGCCCCGCTTTCGCGCAGAGAGTAAACAATGTTGACCGTTCGGAGTGATAAGATTGCGCTATGGCAACTCCTGCTCAGGCCGAAGGTGGCATCCTTTCAGGAATACGAGTTCTCGATTTTTCTCGTGTCCTTGCCGGCCCCTACGCCACGATGACATTGGCTGACTTTGGTGCAGATGTCATCAAAGTGGAAAGTGCCGAAGGTGATGACACCCGTGGCTGGCGTCCACCCGTGGACGAACAGGGTGTCTCGACCTATTTCTCGAGTGTGAATCGCAACAAACGTTCGGCGATCATCGACCTGCGCACAGCCGAAGGTAAGGCTCAGGCTCAAGAACTTCTTGCCACCGCAGATGTGGTGATTGAAAACTTCCGCCCTGGGGTTATGGCCAAACTGGGTTTCAACTTCGAGGAAGCCCAGAAGATCAATCCGGGAATCATTTATTGCTCCATCACCGGGTTTGGCTCTGGAAAAGGTGCCAGCCTTGCTGGCTATGACCTCTTGGTTCAAGGCCTCGGTGGTCTGATGAGTGTTACGGGCTCACCTGAGGGTGGGCCCACCAAAGTGGGCGTGGCCTTGATTGACATCATGACGGGCATGAATGCGGTGCAGGGAATCTTGCTTGCACTCACTGCTCGTGCCAATGCCGAACCCGGTCAGTGGAAAGGTCAACTCATCCACGTTGACCTGATGACCACCCTGTTGGCTGCCATGACAAACCAAGCATCAGCCGCACTGAATGCAGGAGTGACTCCTGCCAGGTTGGGCAATGCCCACCCCAGCATTTCTCCCTATGAGCTCTATGACGCTGAAGATCGACCACTGCTTATCGCGGTGGGTAATGACAAACAGTTCCACACTCTGGTTCGATTGCTGGGTGTTGAACAGCTAGCTACTGACCCTCGTTTTGCTGATAACCCCAGCCGTGCCACGCACCGAGAACAACTTCGAGAACTCCTCGAAGAGGTGCTCATGACGAAGCCAGGTGCGCACTGGGTGGAGCTACTGAGTGCTCAGGGCGTTCCTTCCGGGTTGGTCAACACCCTGCCAGAAGCTTTTGATTTTGCTGACTCGCTCGAGCTGGATGCCGTGGTGGAGATACCCACCGCTGATGGTGAACACACCTATCGACAGGTTGTGAACCCCATCCATATCCCTGGCCGAGGGGCCAGTTACAGGCTTGCTCCGCCCTCGCTGGGAGAGCATAGTGAAGATGTCCGCTGGCTCGATGAGAAGCCTTCGGATTAACAGGTAAGGAAAACAATGAGTACTACTGAATTCCCGGATGTTTCTGTCATGGATGAGGTCTTCGACCTCCACGCGCTTCTGCAGCCAGACGAAATCGAATGGGCTTTGAAGGCTCGCAGATTCGCTCAGACTCACATACGTCCGGTCATTGAGGACGACTTCGACAAGAAGTACTTCCGCAAGGAACTCATTCCCCTCATTGCTGAGCAGGGCTTCCTCGGCATGCACCTCAAAGGCTATGGCTGCGCTGGGGCATCAGCTGTGAGCTACGGCCTGGTCTGCCTCGAGACAGAGGCTGTCGACAGCGGGTGGCGCACCTTCATCTCCGTCATGGGGTCACTCGCCATGTCAGCGATCTACAAATACGGCACGGAAGAGCAGAAGAACCATTGGCTGCCTCAGATGGCCAAGGGTGAGAAGCTCGGCTGCTTCGGCCTGACCGAACCTCAGGGCGGAAGTGACCCTGCCAACATGCTCACCACCGCCACCCAGGTGGGCGACACCTGGGTGATCAACGGTGCCAAGCGCTGGATTGGTCTGGCAACCTTGGCAGACCTCGCCATCATCTGGGCCATGACCGATGACGGCGTTCGCGGCTTCATCGTTCCCACCGACACCCCGGGCTTTAAGGCCACCGCAATCGACGGCAAGCTTTCTATGCGTGCCTCGATCCAGTGTGAGATTGAACTCGACAATGTGACCCTGCCCGCAGATGCAATCCTGCCGGGTGCCAAGGGTCTTTCTGGTCCCTTCGGCTGCCTCAACGAGGCTCGTTACGGCATCATCTGGGGTGCCATGGGGGCTGCTCGTGCCTGCCTTGATGCTGCGATTAATCGCTCGAAGGACCGTGAGGTTTTTGGCAAGCCCATCGGGTCTTTCCAGCTGACCCAGGCCAAGCTCGCGGACATGACACTCGAATACGAGAAGGGTGTTCTGCTCGCTCTTCACATCGGCCGTCAAAAGGACGCTGGAACGCTCAACATTGCTCAGATCAGTGTGGGCAAACTCAACAGTGTGCGTGAGGCTCTCAAGATTGCGCGCGAAGCGCGCACTATCCTCGGTGGCGACGGCATCACTGGTGAATTCCCCGTCATGCGTCACATGGCCAACCTGGAATCTGTGCGCACCTATGAGGGCACCGATGAGATTCACCAGCTCGTGGTTGGTCGAGCATTGACAGGACTCAACGCCTTCAGCTAAAGCTTTACAGCCCGGGGTAGTCCTCGTTGTAGGCATCGAGGACTGCTTCGATGGGTCCATCGAGTTTGAGGGATCCCTTGTCGAGGTAGAGGCCGCGTGTGCAGAAACGCTCGAGGTCTCTCTCATTGTGAGAGACGAAGAAGAGAGTGCGGCCTTCGGCGAGCATCTCTTCGATGCGGACGTAGCACTTGTTCTTGAAGGCCTTATCGCCCACGGCAAGAACTTCGTCCACGAGCAGGACTGGTTCTTCCAGGCTCGTGACCACTGAGAATGCCAAGCGCACCTTCATGCCGCTGGAGAGGTGCTTGTAGGGGGTATCGAGGAAGTCTTCAATCTCGGCGAATTCGATGATGTCATCGAACTTTGCCGCGACCTGCTCACGAGTCATACCGTGCAGGCCTGCGGTGAGATACACGTTGTCTCGGACCGTGAGGTCATCGACGAATCCACCGGTGATTTCAATGAGGGGAGCAACGCCCGCATTGACGTTGACGTCACCCTCATCGGGGATGAGTACGTTAGCCACCAGCTTGAGCAGTGTCGACTTGCCCTGACCATTACGCCCCACCACGCCGATGGCTTCACCAGGGTGAACCTCAAAGCTGACGTGCTGGAGAGCCCAGAACTCGTTGGGCTTAGAACGACGTGCCTTGGTGGAGAACAGGTCCTTGAAGGAGCGACGCCCCTTGTGGTTGCGACGGAAGCGGATGCCGGCGTCGGTGACAGTAATCACAGCGGAAGAAGTCATTAGATCTCCTTCAATACAGAGCGCTCAGCACGTTTGAAGACCCACAGTCCCACAGCCAATATTGCGAGAGACATGGTGGCAGAAATGCCCACAACTGCCCAGTTCAGTTCTTCGGGGAAGAACGCTGCGCGATAGAGATCAAAGATGCCTGCAAGAGGGTTGAAAGCTGCCCACGGCTGGATTGCAGCAGGTAGATCACCGAAGGCATAAATAATCGGCGATGCATAGAACAAGAAGCGCAGCACCAACTTGATGGCGCGTTCCAGGTCCCTGAAGAACACCACCAGTGGTGCCACGATCAGGCCGATACCGAAGGTGAGGATGGCTTGCACAAGGATAGCCAGAGGGAAGAAGACAACTTCCCAGCTGAGTTGAGCTCCGGCAAATACGGCAAACAAGGCGAGGACCGGAAGTGCAAACAGGAACTCAATACCCTTGCCCAACACAATGCTGGCAACCCAAATGCTGCGGGGGATGGCTGTGGAGCGAACAAGCTTGGCGGACTTCAGGAAAGCACGTGTCGAGTCCGAGACGGCACCGTTGAACCACATCCACGGCAGGAGTCCCGCCAGCAGGAAGACAATGTAGGGCTCTGTGCCGGCAGCGCGCTGGAACACCTGGGTGAAGATGAGCCAGTAGATGCCACTCATGATCAGTGGATCAAGAATCGACCAGAGATATCCCAGTGCACTGGTGGAGTAGCGAACCTTGAGGTCGCGACGAGTCAGCAGCCAGAGGGCATGGCGATAGCGCGCGAAAGAAGACCGTTGATACGGTGACTGTTCCACAGATGCGCTCACGAAATACGAGCCTACGGCTAGTTAGAGCCTGAGGGGTTAAACGAAGAGGTTGGCGCGCTCGAGGTCCTCAGCGAAGTCGATTTCGACGGCGTAGAGGTCAGAGATGTCAACAGGCTCAACCAAGACACCGTCCTGCTCGATAGCGAGCTCAAGGCCACGCTCGAAGTAGTCCTGGTCGTTCACCTTGGTGAGCTGACGCAGCAGAACTGCCTTGTCCTTAGCGGAGATGTAGTTGATACCTACTGCCTCGCCCAGGCCGCCCTTGACGGTCTTGGAAAGTTCCTTGATGTAACCCTCGGCAGTGGTGGTGTACTTGACCTCTTCGTCTGAGACGGAAGAAGTGTTCACAGAGACGAAGGACTGGTCGCGCACGATCAGTTCAGATGCACGCACGAGAGCTGCGGGGTCGAAGACCACGTCACCGTTCATCCATAGAACGCCACCCGTGCTGGATGCACGCAGTGCGCGCATGAGCGACTTGGAGGTGTTGGTGGTGTCGTACTGCTCGTTGTAAACAAAGTTCACGTCGGGGAAAGCCTCGATGATGTGCTCGAGCTTGTAGCCGACAACAACAGTGATGTGTGCGTCTGCACCGAAAGCGAAGCGAATGTTTTCCATCTGCTGCTGCATGATGGTGCGACCGTCGCTGAGTTCAGTCAGGGGCTTAGGAAGTGAGCGGCCCAAACGGCTACCCATGCCTGCAGCAAGAATGACAACCTGCGTAGTCACGATAAATCTCCTTGTGTGGTGTATTCGATGCACCAGGGAAGAAAGCAAAACGGGCATCAGAAAATGTCGATAGATACGACACCCCGTTATGTCTCCTTCAGTTTACCCGGCGTTTACCCGAAAAATCCAGACATTTCGGCACTTTGTTGCTCATTCGTGTCCATTTTCACAGGGTTCACTCAGGGGGCTTCCGCCTCATAGAATTGGCATATGAGCTCGACATTCCCTGATGGCACTCCACTGGAGACCGGTGGCGGCACCGCAACCCTGGACCGTGAGCTCGAAGAACTCCTGCGGAATGAGCAGTTAGAAGATGGCGATCACGATCGTTTCTCTCACTACGTGAAGAAAGACGACATCTTGAAGTCGGCTCTCTCGGGCAAACCCGTCAAGGCTCTCTGCGGAAAAAAGTGGACTCCGGGTCGTGACCCCGACAAGTTCCCGGTCTGCCAGACCTGTAAAGACATCTACGAGAAGATGGCGAATGACTAGCGGGAAGTTCAACCGCAACGCCCCCATCGGTGTCTTTGACTCCGGAGTTGGTGGCCTCACCGTTGCCCGGGCAATCCGTGACTCTCTGCCTCACGAATCGATCATTTACATCGGTGACACCGCTCACTCGCCCTATGGCACCAAAAGCATCGCGGATGTCCGCACGTATGCCCTGAATGTGCTTGACAATCTGGTTGAGCAGGGCGTCAAGATGCTGGTCATTGCTTGCAACACCGCCAGTGCTGCCATGTTGCGCGACGCTCGTGAGCGTTATGACGTTCCTGTAGTGGAAGTGATTCAGCCTGCGGTGCGCGGTGCGCTCGCTGCGACGCGAAACAACCGCATTGGTGTGATTGCCACTGATGCCACCATTACCTCTCGTGCCTACAACGACGCCTTTGCCGCAGCACCTCATCTCGAGCTCTTCACCCAGGCAGCACCTCGATTCGTTGAATTTGTTGAAGCAGGCCAGACCAGCGGTGCTGATGTTCTTCGGGTTGCCCGTGAATATCTGCAACCCCTCATCAAGGCAGATGTCGACACCTTGGTCCTCGGGTGCACCCACTATCCCTTCCTGCGCGGTGCTATCTCCTATGTCATGGGAGATCACGTTCGACTGGTAGCCAGCGACAACGAAACAGCTAAGGACGTTTACCGCGAACTGGTGAACCGAGAGCTTGACCGCGTAGACCCCACACCTCCCACCTATCGCTATGAAGCAACTGGAGATAACACCGCAGAGTTCCTGCGTTTGTCCTCGTTGTTCCTTGGCCCCCAAGTCCTCACCGTGGATTACACCCCCACCGGTGCTATCGAACTTCCCCTCACCTAAAGGAACCCATGTCAGAGAACATCACACGTGCCGACGGCCGCGCCGTTAACCAGCTCCGCGAAATCACTATTGAGCGCGGCTGGAGCGAACAAGCTGAAGGTTCCGCGCTGATCTCCTTCGGAAAGACCAAGGTGCTGTGTACGGCTTCCTTCACCAGCGGCGTTCCCCGCTGGATGACCGGCAAGGGCAAGGGTTGGGTCACCGCCGAATACGCGATGATTCCTCGCTCCACCAACTCTCGAATGGACCGTGAAGCAGTCAAGGGCAAGATTGGTGGTCGCACCCATGAGATCTCGCGTTTGATTGGTCGTTCGCTGCGTGCCGTGGTCAACACTAAGGCCCTCGGTGAAAACACCATCGTGATCGACTGCGACGTTCTCCAGGCAGATGGTGGCACTCGCACCGCAGCCATTACCGGCGCCTATGTTGCGCTCGCCGAAGCCATTCAGTGGGGCAAAGACAACAACCTCATCCCCAAGAGTGCAGAACCCCTCATTGACAGCGTTGCCGCAGTCTCGGTGGGCATCATTGATGGCACCCCCATGCTCGACCTCGCCTATGTCGAGGATGTCCGCGCAGAGACCGACATGAATGTCGTGGTCACTGGTCGCGGTCTGTTCGTTGAAGTTCAGGGCACCGCCGAAGGCGCTCCCTTCGACCGCAACGAGCTCACCGCTCTTCTTGATCTGGCCGTTGCCGGTGCTGAAGACCTCACCAACTTCCAGCGTCAGGCACTTGCCTAACTCATGAACACCTTCGTGCTCGCCACCCACAATCAGCACAAGATTGAGGAATTCAACGCGATACTTGGCGAGCTCGTTCCCGGCATTAACGTCATCGGTTATGACGGTCCTGAACCCATTGAAGATGGAGTGAGCTTTGCCGAGAACGCGCTGATCAAAGCGCGTGCGGCGGCAGCACACACCGGTCTTCCCTCACTCTCTGACGACTCGGGCATTTGTGTTGATGTTTTGGGTGGCATGCCCGGAATCTTCTCGGCACGCTGGGCAGGCAATGCTAAAGACAACGCTGCTAACGTGCAACTGTTGCTGGATCAAATGAGCGATGTGCGAGACGGTGACCGTGGAGCTCACTTCACCTGCCACATCGCTGTGGTGATTCCTGAGACCCAGGAAGAGTTTGTCGTGGTGGGGAACTGGCCCGGCACCATTGCCCGTGAGGTTCACGGTGTGAACGGTTTTGGCTATGACCCTGTGTTTATTCCTGAAAGCTTTGAGGTCACGGCAGCCATTCTGGATCCGGCTGAGAAAAACAAACTGAGCCACCGCTCTCGCGCATTGCAGGCGTTAGCTGACAGACTCAGCTCATGAATGATTTAGCTGGCGCACGAATTCTCGTTACTGGAGCCACCGGAGCTCTGGGCTCACGTATTGCCGGGCACCTCGCAGCGCAGGGTGCTCAGCTGGTGCTCACCGGGCGTGACGCAGACAAACTGCAGGCCCTAGGAATTCCCGCAGAACTGTTCACTCTTGATCTCTCTCTGCCTGGTGCTGCAGCGTCACTGATTCAGACCGTAACGTCAGCAGGTCAGCTTGACGGCATTGTTGCCGCGCATGGTGTGGTGGCATTTGGCCCTGTTGCCGAGCTTGATTCTCAGACACTTGGCTCCTTGCAGGCATTGAACCAGACCAGTCCCATTGAACTCATCACCTCCGCCATCCCCGCGCTGTTAGCGTCCAAAGCAGCAGGCCGGGAACCGTTTGTGCTCACCATCTCTGGTGTCATCGCAGATATGCCCACGGCAGGCATGGCGGCGTATGGCGCGAGCAAGGCAGGGCTGAAGTCCTTCGTCTCTGCCACGCAGCGTGAACTTCGCCGTGAAGGCATTCGTGTGCTGGACACGCGTCCACCTCACACCGAAACTGGTCTTGCATCCAGGGCTATTGCCGGTGTTACTCCCACGATGCCTCAGGGCTTAGATCCTGATGCTGTGGCTGCACGCATCGTGGCAGCCATCGTGAATGATGAAAAGGATGTTCCTGCGGAACTCTTTAGCTAGTTCAGATCGGTAGCGGTGCCAGAAATCTTCATTCTGGAACCACCAATGGTGAGCATGATGGAGCTGGGACGCCCCATGTCATCGCCTTGGAAAATCGTGACGTGGTCACCTGAACCATAGACACCTGTGTCGCGAAAGTAAGCACCCAGTGCGGCAGCGGCAGAACCGGTTGCGGGGTCTTCATAGATACCCACGGATGGTGCGGGGTTGCGTGAGTGCCATCTGCGACCGTGAGGGTCGCCCTCGTCGGGATAGGCCAGCTGGATGGTGGTCCAGCCGTGTTCCTTCATCAGGTCACCGAGCACATCAAAGTCGTAGTCCATCGAGGCGAGTGTCTCGCGGCTGTCTAAGACCAAGATGGGGTGGGCATTACCCACGAAGCCAACGGCAGGAGTGAAGCGGGTGTCCAGATCAGACTCATCCCAATCCAGTGCATCCAGGATGTCGTAGACCAGGTCGGGATCCAATGGCTGCAATGTTGCTGGGGGAGAAGTGAGCGTGGCAACGACGGAACGTCCTGCCACGGTGACATCAACTTCAACCGGGCCTGCATTGGTGCTCAGTTCATAGACTCCATCACCGTATTCGCGGCCCAACACAACTCCCGAAGCAATCGTGGCATGGCCACAGAAAGCAACTTCTGCTTCGGGGGTGAAGTAGCGAATCTGGTAGCTGTTCTCTCTGTCCTTGTGGGGAAAGAGGAAGGCAGTTTCGGAATACCCCACTTCGTGGGCGACAGAAAGCATCTCTGCATCGCTCATACCCTCGGCGTTGAGAACGACTCCGGCAGGGTTACCGCCTTCGGGGTCGTCGCTGAACGCAGTCAGACGCAACACCTCAGGAGCGGACATAGCTTTTCCTACTTCGTGGTGACGTCAGGCTCGTGCTGACCGTCGTGCTTCTGTGAGAACACGTCAGGCTTGAGAGCGAGCTTCTCTGCCTCGTCGTGAGTGACCTTGAGTGCTTCAGGGGAGTGCTTGTGTGCAGCTTCCTTCTTGGCACGACGAGCCTTCATCACGGCCTGGATGTAGTGGTAAACGCTGGGGATCAACACGATGACAACGACTCCGAGCAGAACGATGTCGATGTAGTCCTGAACGAATGCCGCGACGACGGGAATGTGTCCCACGCCATAACCCAGTGCGGTCAGACCGGAACCCCAGATGATGGCACCGATGAGGTTATAGAGGGTGTACTTTTTGTAGTTCATGTGACCCACACCAGCTGCCACAGGGGCGAAGGTGCGCACGACGGGCACGAAGCGAGCAATGATCACGGCTAGTCCGCCGTAGCGAACGAAGAAGCTGTTGGTGCGTTCGACATTCTTCTTACTGAAGAAGCCGCTCTCGTTTTTTTCGAAAATACTGGGGCCGAATTTATGGCCAATCAGATAGCCCACTTCACCACCGATGAAGGCGGCGGCGCTAATGGCAGCACACACAACAAAGATGTTCGCGCCGAAAGTGTCGGTGACGGTGAGGACACCAGCCGAGATGAGGAGGGTGTCTCCAGGAAGGAGAAACCCAACCAAGAGGCCGGTCTCAGCGAAGACAATGAATGCCACACCGAGGAGGGCATAAGGCCCAAAGCCGTCAATCAGGTTTGCAGGGTCAAGCCAGGGAATCAACGAGGTGTGCATAGTGGTTCCAGCCTACCTGTTGGCTCGGAGCGTGCTTTCAGCTAATTCGCAGGATTTTGCTGACGGTCGCGGCGCTCCACAACCCAGGTTCGGATGCTGAAAATGATGGACGCGGTGATGAAGAAACCTGCAATCACATAGGCAGCTGCTTTGACCCCAGGAATGCTTGCTGCGTAGTAACCGACGAGGGTCAAACCAACTCCCCAGGCAACTGCGCCAACAAAGTTGCTGGTGAGGAACTTGAAGTAGTTCATCTTGCCAATGCCGGCAACCCAGGGAACAAATACGCGAGCCCAGGGAATGAAGCGCGCAATCACGACGGACCACCAGCCATAGGAGTTATAAAACTTCTCCACCCGGGCAATGATCTTTTTCATTCGTGGACCGCTCTTGCGATCAAGATAGGGGCGTCCGAGGTGGCGACCCAAAATAAAACCAACCTGGTCGCCAACAAATGCTGCGATACCAACGCCCAGTGCCAGAATCCACACGCTCAACTGAGGAGTTGCTGCCGTGACGAGACCGGATGCGAACAGGAGAGAATCGCCAGTAATGAAGGGGATGAACGCACCAACGAACAATCCAGTTCCGGCGAATACCAATCCCCACACCACGAGATAGAACACCACAACACCTACTTGTGAGAACAGATCAGTCATCTGTCCATCAAGTGCCGAGGCGTGCAACATAGATGCTCTTTCTCATGAGGTTGATCGAGAAGTATTTGTACGGGAGAAGGGACTTGAACCCTCACGCCTCTCGGCACCAGAACCTAAATCTGGCGTGTATACCAATTTCACCACTCCCGCGAGTGTTACCTGACTAGTTTATGTGTCATTCTGGTTCCACCGCTCACTCCCTCCTGAGAGGACACAACGTACGTGACCCCTGCACCACAGCACCGTTTCCTACTCCTAGATGGGATGCGTGGCGTTGCCGCCCTCGGTGTTCTTGCTTTTCACGTCACCGTCAGTGCAACCTCAGATTTCCAGCAGCTGGCTTCCTTCTATCTCTTCGTGGACTTCTTCTTCGTCCTCAGTGGCTTTGTGCTCTGGCCCAGCATGCCTCAGCGCAGCAAGCAGCTGGGCCGCACATCAGGCATCTTCATTCTCAAGCGTGTTTTTAGATTTTGGCCACTGGCTATAACCAGCCTCATTGTTGCGTTGATAGCCATTGACTGGGAACGCAATGTGTTGGTGGCGAAAGATAACTTCAATGCTCCTTATGGCAGCCTGGCGGGATTACCCGCAGATGAACGGGTCCATATCCTCGTCATTGCTTTCCTGCTTCTTCAGGTGTTGCTGGCTTCTGCCATTGCGATCAACGTTCCGCTGTGGTCCCTCTCTGCTGAGTGGATTGCCAACGTCATTTACGCTCCCCTGACAGCTGTGAAGTGGGGAATGGGAATCATCCTGGCCATCATCGCTGGCTACGTCATGCTCTGGTATGGATTGACCTCAGATGCGTCCTTCATTGAATACAGCGGACCTATCCGAGGTTTTGAGGCGGTGGGTCGTGCGTTTCTCGGCTTTGGCTTGGGACTCTTGCTACGCAAGTATCTGACTCAGTTATCTCGTTTTCGTAACTGGTGGATGCTGGTTATCTCCATTGCATTGGTGGTCTCTCTGTTCTTCATCGAAGATGCCTGGCACTGGGATTCTTACCGCTACAACATCACCTACTTCGCTGCCCCCATCTTTGCTCTGCTGATTCTGCAGCTGACTAAGTTCGAAGTCACCCCGGGAACGCGCAAAGCCAAGGTGTTGTCCTTTATGGGTGTCTATTCCTTCGGTGTGTATGTTTTCCACCAGCCCCTGATCCAGTGGACCAACATTGTGTTGGGCACACCCAGTGGTGCCTACCCACCTGGCAAATGGGTCTACTTCTTCCTGGTTGAATCCGTGAGCATCACGATTGTGTCAATCTTGTTCACGCTCATTGCCCGCACGTTAGTGGAGGCACCACTGCAGCGCATTGGCAAGCGCTTGATCCAGAAAGCGTCGTCGAAACTATCCGCGTAGACTTGTCTCGTGGCTAAATTCGTCAAAACCCCCTTCACCATTGAGGTCTATGACCTCATGCACCGTCCCGGTGAGCACCGCGAGCGTGAGCTCGATATTGCTGCGCCTGAAAAGTTGGGCGAAGGAATTATTGCTGTTCCTGCGGGCGAAAATATCCACCTTGACCTGCGTTTAGAGTCGCTCGGCGACGGTATTTTGGTCACCGCTGAGGTCGAAACAACAGCTCTGGGAGAGTGCGGAAGATGCCTCGAACCCATCGAGCAGGACCTCGAAGTCGAATTTCAGGAACTTTTCGCGTATTCTGTTGACGAAGCATTTGATTATGAGGTTCACGACGACCACGTGGATCTTGAACCTCTAGTCAGGGAAGCGGTAGTGCTCGCACTTCCGTTCCAGCCGGTTTGCCGGCCAGATTGTGCTGGTCTCGATCCTGAGACTGGTGAGCGTTTGGCAGAACCACTGGATACCACGCTGGAAGAGACGATTGACCCGAGATGGGCCGCGCTGAGCCAGCTGACTGCTTCCGCAGACAACGGTGACACAAGCACCGGTAAAAAGAAGTAAGTAAGAAGAGAAGAGATAGCCATGGCTGTTCCCAAGCGCAAAATGTCGCGAGCTAGCACTCGCATGCGCCGTGCCCAGTGGAAGGCAACTGCTGCCACCCTCGTCAAGAGCGTTGACGCTAACGGCAAGGTTTCCTACAGCCTTCCTCACCGCGCCAAGGTTGTTGAAGACTCTGCCGGCACCCCACTCTTCATGGAGTACAAGGGCCGCAAGGTAGCTGACGTTTAGTCACACCCTTATAGGCGAGTGAGCATGAGCTCTCCTGCTTCTGGTCATCAGACCGATATCTCGAGTCTCTCGAGTTCTCTTGGCATACCCCTGAACGGGGAGCTCTACGAGCTTGCCTTGACGCACCGCTCCTATGCCTACGAGCATGGCGGCATTGCCAACAACGAGCGCCTGGAATTCCTCGGCGACTCAGTATTGGGTCAAGCCGTCACGGTCATGCTCTATACCAACTACCCCGACTTGGATGAGGGTGACCTGGCCAAGCGCCGGGCTTCCTTGGTCTCCACACTGGCTTTGGCTGAAGTGGCTCGCAGTATTGAGCTCGGCCAATACATTCGCTTAGGTAATGGCGAAGAACTCACCGGTGGACGCAACAAGGATTCCATCCTGGCTGACACCGTAGAAGCACTCTTTGGTGCCACCTATCTCACCGCAGGTCCCGAGGTTGCCAATGCCCTCGTGCTGCGCCTGATTGAACCACTGCTGGACAACCCCGAACGCTTCGGCGCTGCTATGGATCCCAAGACCAGCCTGCAAGAAGCTGTTGCCAAGCTGGGTACTGCTGTTCCTGTGTATTCGGTTGAAGCAGCAGGTCCTGACCACGCACGCGTCTTCACCGCCACTGTCACCGTGGGTGAACTCGTTACCGCCACCGGCACAGGCACCAGCAAGAAGCACGCCGAGATGGCAGCTGCCCTCACTGCGTGGTCATCGCTCGGCGAGACGAACTAACTTCCCTATGCCTGAGCTTCCCGAAGTTGAGGTGGTGCGTGCAGGGTTAGAACCTGCACTGGTCGGTGCTCGGATTGACTCTGTTCAGGTATTCGATCCACGTTCGCTCAAACGTCATGACGCGAGACGTGGAGATTTTGTCGGCATGCTTCAGGGAGCAACGGTGCTCTCTGCCGAGCGCCGAGGAAAGTTCATGTGGTTCCCTCTGGGCTCAGGCGATGCCCTGGTGACTCACCTGGGCATGAGTGGTCAGGTTCTCTTACGAGATCTCGATGCAGCACCAGATCGCCATTTGCGCATCCAATACGTCATCACGCATCCAGAGCATGGCCAGCTCGTGGTTAACTTCGTCGACCAGCGCATCTTTGGATCGATGGCTGTGGATGAACTGGTGGAACAACCTTCGGGCCTTGTTCCCTCTCAAGCAGCCCACATCGCGCTGGATCCCCTCAATCCGTTCTTTGATGACGAGCTATTCATCACGCGGCTGCGCAAGAAAAGCACAGGCGTGAAGAGAGCCTTGCTGGATCAGACACTCATTAGCGGCGTGGGGAACATCTATGCCGATGAGTCGTTGTGGGCGGCAAAGATTCACGGGGAGAAACCTTCAGACACGTTGTCGAAGGCGAAAGCACGTGAGCTCCTGGAGGCAGTGCGAGCAATCCTCACCAAAGCATTGGGGGAGGGTGGCACCAGCTTCGACGAGCAATACGTGAACGTGAACGGTGAATCGGGTTACTTCTCCCACAGCCTCAACGCCTATGGACAGCAGGGCAAACCGTGCCCACGTTGCGGCACACCCATTCGGCGGGTGACGTTCATGAACCGTGGTTCACACTTCTGCCCGAAATGTCAGAGGGTGGCATAAGACTGAGCTCAGTTTTCTCTGGTTTCGAAGGGAAAGAGAGGTAGTTATGTACATAACAAGTTCTGAGTTGTACAATTCAGATATGTCTATTGTGAGTGTGGCTGACGCCCGAAACAACTTCTCTGAGATCATTACGCAGTCTCAGACCGAAGCTGTCTTTATCGAACGCCGGGGCCAACAGGCAGCAGTTCTGGTGAGCCCCGAGCATTACGAGCGCATGATGGTTGCACTTGAAGACGCAGAGGACGTTGCAGCATTTGATGCAGCAATGGCTGAAGAGGGCCCCAACATTCCGTGGGCTCAAGTGAAGTCAGATCTGGGTTGGGTGTGACCTACTCGATTGAACTTCGCCCGGCTGCAATTCGTGCACTGAAAACAATTGGGCATCAAGACCGGGACCGTGTTCGCGGAGCTATAGCTTTGCTCGGTGAGGAGCCACGCCCTCCAGGCGCTCAAGCACTGCAGGGGCGCCCAGGTCTGCGCGTGCGAGTGGGGAATTACCGCATCATTTACACCGTTGACGACAACGTGTTGGTCGTCGTCGTCATTACGCTGGGACACCGCAGAAATGTCTATGAGAAATAAAGTTATTCTTCACGTATCCCTTCGAAAGTAAGCTCGCAGTCATGACTATCTCTGCACCGGAGACTCCCTACATCGCTATAGAGCTCGGCATACTGCAGGGAAACATTGCCCGCGCTGCTGAGGCAGCGCGCACGGCAGGCATTGCTCTGCGTCCCCACGTGAAGACACACAAGATCATCGAGATCGCCCGCATGCAAGAAGCCGCCGGGATTCTCGGTATCACGGTTGCCACCCTTGGTGAAGCTGAAGTGTTTGTGGAGGCAGGATTCCCGGATGTCTTCATTGCCTATCCGCTCTGGTTGACGCCTATTAAGGCAAAGCGATTAGATGCTCTCCTTGATCGAGCCACTATTCGGATGGGGATTGATTCGCTGGAATCGGGAAAGAAACTTGCCGAGCATCTTCGAGGCCGTGCTTCTCTGATTGAACTACTCATCGAAGTGGACTGCGGTCACCACCGCAGCGGTATTGCTCCTGAGGGCGTGGGGAAGTTGGCAGTTGGTCTTCGAGATCTGGGTCTTGAGGTGTCCGGGTGCTTTACCTTCCCTGGACATAGTTACTCAGTCGATGGCCGTGCCGCAGCGGCTCAGGACGAGGCGCGGGCGTTGTCTCATGCACAGGAGCAGCTTGTTGCAGCTGGCTTCCCTGACGCCAACATTGTCAGCGGTGGATCTACACCGTCGCTGGCTGAGGCAGATGCTTCGGTGGTGACCGAGCAGCGTCCGGGTGTCTATGTCTTCAACGATGCACAACAGATTGAGCTGGGTTCGTGTGACTGGGACGACGTTGCCCTGACCGTGCATGGAACGGTGGTGAGTGTTCGTGGTAGCCGGGTGATTGTGGATGCGGGAAGCAAGGTACTCGGTGCCGATAAAGCCCCTTATGCCAGCGGCTATGGTCGTGTGCTGGGACAGCCCGATGCGCGCATCGTGGCGCTGTCTGAACACCACGCCACCATTGAGTTCCCTGAAGGATATGCGCCCGTTCTGGGTGATGTTCTGCCGGTTATTCCGAACCATGTGTGTAACACCGTGAACCTCGCAGATGAGGTTTTTGTCTTCGATCGTGGTGTTGTTGTGGACCGCTGGAAGGTCGCTGCGCGGGGAAGAAATTCCTGATTTTTCTATTTATCTTGATATCGAGATAAATGAGGAGTATTGTTCCGGTCATTGGAACCTTATTTCTTGAGGCCTGAAAGGGCAGATATTTCATGAGTCCAGCACGTACTACTGCCGGTGCACCTATCTCCTCGATTGGTCGCGGCATCGCCGTTCTTGGTTGTTTCAATGAGCGCCGCCGCGCACTGACGCTGTCGGAACTGTCTGAGAAGTCCCTGCTTCCCATGTCGAGCACACACCGTGTTGTTGCCGAGTTGGTTGCGGGTGGTTTCTTGGTTCGCGGATCTGACCGTCGTTACCGCATCGGAACGCGCGTGTGGTCGATTGGTCAGCTCGCTCCTGTAAGCGACCAGCTGCGTCACCGCGCCCTCCCCACTCTTGCTCGTCTCTATGAAGAGACCGGTGAAAACATCACCCTCGCCGTGCTGGACCGCGGCCAGGCACTCTACGTTGACCGTATTGGTGGCGAACGTTCCGTTCACACCGCATCTCGTGCGGGTGGACACCTTCCCCTGCACACCACAGGTGTGGGCAAGGTGTTGCTGGCGTGGCAGAGCCCCGAGGCTATTGAGAAATATCTCAGCCGTCCGCTCTCTCGCACCACTCCCTACTCGATCGTGGACCCCGTCAAGCTCAAGACCGAGCTGGTTGAGACCAAGACTCGTGGCTATGCCGTGGCTCGCCAGGAGAGCACAGCAGGTAACGGATCTGTTGCTGTTCCTATTCTGCGAGGTGGCCGTTGTGTGGCTGCTGTGGGTGTGGTTGCTCACCTGACACACATGGATATTCCTCGTTTAGTAGAGGTGCTTCAGCAGGCTGCTGATTCGATTCGTAAAGAACTCGAAGACGACCACTAAATCGGTGGTTTTGTCGGGCTTTTATATCCAGTAAATTTGTTAGTTAGTGCGTTCGCACTGCTGACCGGGGAGCCTTCGACGTGTATCTAAAAAGCCTGACGCTCAAAGGCTTTAAGTCGTTTGCCCAGCCGACCACTTTTGCCTTCGAGCCCGGTGTCACCTGTGTGGTGGGACCCAACGGTTCGGGTAAGTCCAACGTCGTTGATGCGCTCGCCTGGGTTATGGGTGAGCAGGGTGCAAAGACTCTCCGCGGCGGCAAGATGGAAGACGTCATCTTCGCGGGAACCTCCACCCGCGGCCCGCTAGGCCGCGCCGAGGTTCTGCTCACCATCGATAACTCTGATGGTGCTCTGCCCATCGAATACTCCGAAGTCACCATTAGCCGAACCCTGTTCCGTAACGGCTCGAGTGAATATGCCATCAACGGTGAAAACTGCCGTCTGTTGGATGTTCAAGAACTTCTCTCTGACTCCGGTCTGGGTCGCGAGATGCACGTCATTGTGGGTCAGGGTCGACTCGATAACGTTCTTCAGGCCAGCCCAGAAGATCGCCGCGGTTTCATTGAAGAAGCTGCGGGAATTCTCAAGCACCGTCGCCGCAAGGAAAAGACTGTGCGCAAGCTTGAAGCGATGCAGGCTAATCTCACCCGTCTGACTGACCTCGCAACCGAGGTTCGTCGCCAGCTCAAGCCCCTGGGACACCAGGCCGAGATTGCTCGTGAAGCACAGAGCATCCAGGCTGAGGTGCGCGATGCCCGCGCACGCATCCTGGCTGATGATGTTGTTCAGTTGCGCACCACTCTCGACGCCCATAACAAGACCGAGTCTGAGCGTCACAGTGAACGTATCGTGCTGCAAGAACAGCTTGAGCGCACCATGTTGCGCGTGCGCCGTCTCGAAGCAGACCAGAGTGCTGATGATGTTGAGTCAGCCCGCAAGACTGTCTTCGCTCTTGAATCTATTCAGGAACGTCTACGTGGTCTCTATAACCTCGCTAATCAGCGTCTCGCCCTCCTCGGTGCAGACACTGACCAGCAGCCATTGGGCTCGGGTGTGAACCAGGCCATGATCGAGGGCGCTGAGTCTGAGGTTGAGGTTATGCGTGGCATCGTCATTGCTGCTGAAGCTGCCTGGCAGGCTGCCCAGCAGGCGACTGTGGTCGCGCGCGAAAAGCTGGACTCTATTGACGAGCAAATCTCAGCACAGTCCGCTCTGGTTTCTCAGCACGATCTGGAACTGACCAGCCTGCGCGGAAAGAAAGAAGCAGCTGACTCTGCACTGGCTGCCGTGCGCGGTGAAGTTCTGCGTCAACAGAACGCACTGGATGCGGCAACTGAACGTCGTGTTTCTGCTCAAGAAAACTTGGCCCAGGTTGAGTCAGATTCTGCTGACACCACCGCGGGTGAAACAGGTCTGAACGACACCTATGAATCTGCTCAGGCTGCTGTGGTGGAAGCAGATGCCACCATCGATCGACTGCGTGATGAACTTCACACTCTCGAGCGTGAACGTGATGCACTCCAGGCGCGCACCGGCGCACTCTCGATGGCTCTAGATCAGAAGGATGGCTCCTCTGCTCTGGTGAAGGCCAAACTCTCCGGTATTCGTGGCCTTGTGGCCGAGCACATTCAGGTTAAGGCCGGTTTCGAAGCAGCAATCGCAGCGGGACTTGGTTCCCTCTCTGATGCTGTGCTGGCCGATGACATGGACTCTGCCATCTCGGCACTTGCCAATGTGGATCGTGACGACCTCGGTCGCGTGGAAATTGTTGTTGCGGCCAAGCCGGGCAAGAGTGCAGTCTCCTTACCCAGTGTTGTGGGTGTTGTCCCCGCCTCTGACGTGGTGACTGCGCCGGAAGGTGTGTTGGCACTTCTCGCATCCACCGTCATCGCCGATGACCTGGATGCAGCACGAGCTGCATGGAAGCAAGGCTTGGACACCTCCGATGCCAACGTCACCATCATCACCAAGGCTGGTGAAGTTCTCACCCGCTTCGTCCTGCGCGGTGGTTCCGGTTCGAAGCAGAGCCGTATTGAGCTTGTCTCTGATCGTGACGCAGCCCAGAAGCGCCTCGATGAAGTTATTGGCCTTATCGACAAGGCACGCCTGGATCTTGCTGACCAGCGCGGTGTTGCCCAGGTCGCCAAGGAACGCTCCACCGCAGCACTTGCTGCACTGCGTGAATATGATTCACAGCTGGCTGCCCGCTCGGAAGCACTCAACCGTGCTCGCGTTCAGGTCGAAGCAGCTATTGCTGAATCTGAGCGCCTGAGCGCCTCACTGGCACTAGCTGCCACTTCTGTTGAGGAAGCAGAGCAGAACGCTCACCGTGCCACGAGCGAACTTGAGTCTGTCGAGTCTCGTCCGCGCCCCATCCTGGACGTCTCTGCTCGTGACGAACTCTTTGCTGAACTTGAACAGGTTCGTGAAAAGGAAGTGCAGTCACGTCTGGAGCTCGAAACGGCGCGTGAACGTGTTCGTGCTGAAGAACTTCGCGTGGAGAGCCTGCGCCAGCAGCTCGACGCTGACCGTGCTGCAGCAGAAGAAGCAGCACGTCGTGCTGTTGTTCGCCGCCGCCAGATTGATGCCGCTGCCGGAGTTGCTGAAGCACTGCCTGCCGTTCTGGACTCCGTCGATCGTTCCGTTTCGGAAGCACGTGTTCTACTGGGTCAGCGCGAAGCGGACCGTGCAGCACAGAACCAAGAACTCATCACCCTGCGTCAAGAAGAATCACAACTCCGTGAACGTCTGCACTCGATCACAGAGAACGTGCACGGGCTGGAACTGCAGATCTATGAAAAGAAGATGCAGCTCTCTGGTTTGCTCGAGCGTGCAGGTAATGAACTTGGTCTCGTTGAGGACGTGCTCATTGCCGAATACGGCCCCGAGGTGGGTATTCCTGTTGCTCTGGATGCTGATGCACCTGCGGACGCAGAGCCAGAAACCAAGCCATATAACCGTTCTGAACAGCAGACTCGACTAGAGAAGGCAGAGCGTAAGCTCGGTCAGCTCGGTCGTGTGAACCCGCTGGCGTTGGAAGAGTTTGCGGCACTGGAACAGCGCCACACCTTCCTCACCGAACAGCTCACCGACCTCACCAACACCCGCAAGGACTTGATGACCATCATCGAGGAAGTCGATTCCACGATGCAGTCTGTCTTCCAGGCAGCCTTCGATGACACTCAAGCAGCATTTGCTGAAGTGTTCCCCATCTTGTTCCCCGGTGGGTCAGGAAGCATTGCTTTGACCAACCCCGATGATCTCCTCACCACCGGTATTGAGGTCATGGTCAAGCCTGCGGGTAAGAAGATTGACCGTCTGAGCTTGCTCTCTGGTGGTGAGCGTTCGCTGGCTGCCGTTGCTCTGCTCGTGGCCATCTTCAAGGCGCGCCCTTCGCCGTTCTACATCATGGATGAGGTTGAGGCCGCTCTGGACGATGCCAACCTGGGTCGTCTGCTGGCGATTTTCGAAGACCTGCGTAATTCCAGCCAGCTCATTGTGATTACTCACCAGAAGCGCACCATGGAAATCGCGGACGCACTCTATGGAGTCTCGATGCGCCAAGACGGTGTCTCGGCTGTGGTCGGTCAGCGCGTGGCAGCGAAAGAGTCCACTGAAAAGGAAAGTGCGTAAGCTTTCGCAAGCTTGCCGCCTTGGTTTGCACAAATGAGCACTCCTGACGACAACACTCGCATCAACGTGAACGATGACACCGTCATCGGCGTTGATGCCAGTGATGACACCATCATCAAGATTCCGATTGATGAAACAGTTGTGGGTTCAGTTGAGATCATCGATGACAGCACGGTTATCGGAGATGTTGTCCCGTCTGAGGAAACAGTCATCACCAGTGATGACACGGTCATCCCAGAAACGACAGACGAATACAACACCCTCATCGGCTCTCTCATGGACACCTCCTTGGGCCTCAGTGGTCTCATTGAAGAAGTTGAGGAGAGTTCTGGTGACGTCAGGGATACAGCTCCGCAGCAGGAACTCATCTCCCGTTTTCGTTTGCGTCACATCAATGGCACCAAGTACGAACTGACCAAGCCGTTGATCATGGGGCGTCTGCCTGCAGCGCCCCTGCGTGGTGATCGCGGAGTGACTCTCGTTGTTCTTGCCTCACCTGATGGTGTTGTGTCGTCCACTCATGCCCGTGTTGAGGTGCTCGGCGATGTGGTGGTGGTGACCGACCTGCGCTCAACCAATGGCACCCGTGTGATCAATCCTGGGCAGCCCACCGTTCTACTTGCCCCTGGGGACTCGATGGCGCTCGGAGTTGGCGCGATTATCGACCTCGGTGACGGTAATAGACTTGAAGTTCTTGGTTAGCCGTTTTTCTTTCGGTTGTAGCCCCATAATCTTGGAGATTTTCCTGTGACTGCCCTAGGCCAGAACTCGACCGGCACGACTGTTGTCGACACGAGCACTGGTGCGAGCGTTACCCTCTCCTGGGCTGCCGGCACGGATGTGGGAAACCACCGCGCTAACAATGAAGACTCCTTTGCCATTGCCTGCCCCGTCTTTGCAGTCGCCGATGGCATGGGTGGCCACAGCGCCGGCGACATCGCCAGCGACTGCGTCGTGCAGCGCATTGCCGGTCTAGAAAAGCCTGGATTTGCAGACTTAGACGCTCTCGAGATGGCACTGGCCATGTCGGTAGTGGACCTGCGCAACAAGCTCACCGAAGATCAGCAGGGTGCGGGAACAACAGTGACCGGCGCTGCCCTCGTGCAAGAGGGCGACCAGCTGCAGTGGGCAGTGTTCAACATTGGAGACTCACGCGTCTATGTGAAGCTCGATGAAACCTTTGAACAGGTCACCGTGGATCACTCGGTTGTGCAGCAATTGGTGGATGCCGGAACCATCACCAAGGAAGAGGCGGACTACAACCCTCACGCCAACGTGATTACCCGTGCTGTGGGCATCATCGATGAGCCCATTCCTGACTATGTGGCACTTCCTGTCGTCCCCGGCATGCGTTTGCTACTGTGTTCTGATGGCTTGACCAAAGAGCTCACCGATGTCGGTATTGAGCACTTTTTGACCAACGCTCCCACGGTGGAGGATGCCGTGAGCGAGCTCATGAACGCCGCGCTGACAAACAGCGGTCGTGACAACGTCACATTGATCGTCATTGACGTTATTGCGGTCACGGTGGGGCACACCGAATCCTCAGTTTCACCTGCCTAAACTTGCACGTGCGCTGAATTTACGGCGTTATTTGCGTTGAGCTCTCCGAGACTCAATCCAGGTTGACGAAGGTGGTGGGACATGTCGAGACGACTACCCTCAACTCCGCCTGTCCTTTCTGGATTCACATTCGTCCGCGTGCTGGGCTCCGGCGGTTTCGGTGACGTGTTTCTTTATGAACAGCAGCTGCCCCGTCGCAATGTTGCAGTGAAGGTTCTGCTGCCTGAGGTTGTGAACCCTCGCGTGCGGGACATGTTCCAATCCGAGGCTCAGTTGATGTCCCAGCTAAGCACGCACCCCTCGATCTTGAGTGTCTTCGAGGCGGGTGTGAGCGCCGATGGTCGCCCCTATCTCGTGACAGAGGTGTGTGTCAGCGGTTATGGCGAACGCTTCCGAGCAGAGACCATCCCGGTTGCTGAAGCCCTGCGCACCGGCATTCGTATTGCTGCAGCCCTCGAGACTGCTCACCGCGCCAATGTGTTGCACCGTGACATCAAGCCCGGCAACATCTTGGTTACCGCCTATGGCCACCCCGTCTTGAGTGACTTCGGTATTGCCTCTTCGGTGTATTTGGGTGATAACTCCAAGGCTGTAGGACTTTCGGTGCCCTGGTCTGCTCCTGAAGTAATTCGTGAGAGCACCACCGGTTCAACAGCTTCAGAGATCTGGTCGCTGGGAGCCACGGTGTATTCGTTGCTGGCTGGGCGCAGCCCCTTTGAGATCCCCGGCAAGGACAACTCTCCCGGTCACCTCGCTGGCCGCATCTTGAAATCTAAGCCGCAGCCCATTGGTCGGAGTGATGTTCCTGCCCGTCTGGAAGAAGTTCTCAATCAGGCGATGAGCAAGAACCCCATCGACCGACCACACTCGGCACTTGAGTTTGCTCGGCAGCTGCAGCAGGTTGAGACGTCAATGGGCTTAGCTCAGACTCCTCTGGATGTTGTCGGTGATGAGTGGGGTTCCACCGCGATTGTGATCAACGACAACGATCGCACCGCACTGTCCCCGCTCGATGCCCACTCCACGCCAAGTTGGCGACGCCAGGGATATAACTCCACACCGGCTGAACGTGATGAGCTTGCGCTCGTCGCTGCGCGCCGCCGGCGCAAGCTCCTGATTTCTGTCGTCACGGGTGTGGTGGCAGTAGTGACCATCGTCACTCTCGTCTTGGCAACGGTGGCCGGATAATCATGATCCGTTCGTGGTTACGCCGCCTCCTCGGGGCAACCCCACGCCGTCGCACCATTATCAAGTGGACGGCGGCGACCAGTGTGCTTTCACTTCTGGTCATCGGTGCACTCGTGGCCACCGGGTATCAAGCACAGCGCGTGAACCTCGATGACGGTGCAGTCTGGGTCACAAACGGGGACAAGCAGGCCATTGGCCGAGCCAATACCAAAGTCTTTGAACTCAACACCGTACTCACCACAGATTCCAGTCAGATGGATCTGGTGCAAAACGCTCAACACGTGTTCCTCATCAATGACGCCACGCGTTCATTGGATGTGGTTGATCAGGCAACCGGAGAGGTCTCGGAGAGCATCCCACTTCCGCAGGATGTGACCTATGCGGCGCTCTCTGGTGACAATGTCATTTTGCACGCCCCCAGCTCTGGTGATGTGTGGGTTATCCCCGCCGCAACGATTTCAAACTTTGATGCGCAAACCCAGCCCGCCAACTTTACGGTTGGTGCGGACTCTGTTGTGGCAGTCAATGCGCAAGGTCTTCTCGTGGGCGTCAGTGCCAAGCTCAGCACCCTCTCCAGCATCAACACTTTGACTTCCGTCACTCCCGAGTCGAAGACTCTGGATGCGCAGCTCACCACGGGCAAGCTCGAGATCACGCTGGTGGGGGACCGGTGGGCTGTGCTGGACCGTGAATCAGCAACGCTCATCACCGCTGGCCGTGTCATCTCTGTGAGCGCAACCGCCACTGAACTAGCTCAGGCGAAGCTGCAGCTTCCCAGCGCCGTGGGCGTGAACGCGAGCAATAACGCGTCTACGAATGTCTCGGGCACCTCATCTGTGCTGTTGGCAACCAGTTCAGGACTTTCCGCCATCAACCTCGACAGTGGTGAGACGTCACTCATTACTGCGTCAAACGGCCGCCCCGCTGCTCCTCTGATTGAGGGGGAGTGTGGTTATGCGGCGTGGTCTGGTGGCACCGTGTGGTCGAAGTGCGGTTCAGCTGGGGACAGCACGGACAATGCAGAATCCATGTCTGGATCTGCCCAGCTGACGTTCCGCGTGTCTGATGGTGTTATTGCGCTTAATGATGCTGCCACTGGTTTGGTCTGGGCGGTGCAGGGTGGAGTTCGCCTCATCGACAACTGGGATTCACTCCTGGCTCAGCAAGCTCAAGAACAGCAGGTAGTCCAAACCAATAACGCTGATGCCCCTGAGTATGACAAAAACCCAGCACCCCCGGTTGCGGTCGATGACGATCTGGGTGCCCGTCCAGGTCGTGTGACTGCTCTCCCTGTTCTTCTCAACGACTACGACCCCAATGGTGATGCGCTCGTCATTGACTCGGTGACAGGTATTCCTGCCGGGCTCGGTGAGATTTACATCAACGCTGACCGTAATCAGGTCATGGTTCGTCTTGCCCCTGATGCTGCCGGTGCTACCCAGTTCGACTACACGATTTCTGACGGCCGCGGCGGCGAAGCCTCCGCCACCGTCACGCTCAACATTCGTCCTGATTCAGAAAACTCTCCACCTGTTCAGGCTCGCCCCACACGCACTTCTGTGGCCATGGGCGGGCAGGTCATTGTGAATGTGTTGGGTGACTGGGTCGACCCTGATGGCGATGCCATCTTCGTTGCTGCGGCAACAACCGAGGAACCAGACTCACTGTCCTATTCACCCGCAGGTCGTGTGGCATTCACCGACTCTGGTCGCGGGGGTGGTGGAAACAAGCAGATTGCGCTTGAAGTCTCTGATGGCCGTGCCTCAGGTTTTGGCTCCGTCCAGGTCAGCGTGAAGGCAGCTGGTCAGGTGCCCATCGTTGCTGAAGCATTTGCCGTGATAGCGGTTCAGGGCCAGCCGGTCACCATTAATCCTTCCCCACACATTCGCGGGGGATCTGGTGTGCTGAGCCTGACCGGTGTTCCGGCTGTTCCTGGTGTGGATATCGTTACCGACTTTGCCAACTTCTCCTTCTCTGTAACCGCGTCCCGCACAGGATCCACCTATGTCACCTATGCGGTGACAGACGGTGATGCCACCGGATCGGGTCTGGTGCGCATAGATGTGATTGATCCGCCCGAAGTTTCAGCTCAGCCGATCACCTCTGCCCACGCGGTCTATGTTCCGCTGCAGCAGTCCCGCACGGTTGATGTGACCGCCACCGACCGCGATCCTGCCGGCGGTGTGCTCGTGGTCACGGGAACCATGAATGTTCCTCTTGAATCAGGTATTCAAGTAGAGGTAGTCGACCACAGACTTGTGCGGGTGACGCTCACTAAGCCACTAGATGCAGCCGTGTCCTTCGGATATCGCATCAGTAACGGTATTTCTCAGAGCGAAGGCACTATCACGGTTGTGCAAACACCAGCACCACCGGTTGCCCAGGCACCTGTTGCTGTTCCCGATGTGGTGGCTGTGCGCGTGGGAGATGTCATCAGCATTCCTGTCCTTGCCAACGACATTCACCCTGACGGTGGCCAGCTCACCTTGGCACCCACCCTGGATCAAGACGTTCCCTCCGGTGCAGGACTGCTCTTTGTCTCGGGGAACCAGCTGCGTTTCCTTGCTGGCAACAACCCGGGAACCTACTCGGCCGTGTACCGCGTCAACGCAGATAACGGCCAGTGGGCCAGTGGCACGGTCACTATCTCGGTTCGCGCCATTGACGAAGACACCAACCAAGCACCTACCCCGCGCACAGTGACCGCCCGAGCTATGTCTGGTCAGACCGTGCGTATTCCAATCCCATTGGTCGGTATCGATCCTGACGGTGACTCGGTGCAGTTTGTGGGTCTCGACACCAACCCTGAGAAGGGCTCCATCACGTCAGTGGGTGGTGACTGGATTGAATATGAAGCTTCTGCCTATGCAACCGGTACTGATTCCTTCAGCTATTCGGTTGTTGACGCTCTTGGAGCGCAAGCAAGTGCGACCATTCGCGTCGGAATTGCAGAGCCACTTGCCGGTGGCCGCAATCCCATTGCGGTAGCCGATAACGTGATCGCACGCCCGGGATACACCGTCTATGTCCGTGCCTTACAAAACGACAGTGACCCTGATGGACGTCCGCTCTCCATTGTGACGGTGACCCCTCAGGATGATTCCGTCACGGCAGAAATCGTGGGCGATCTGGTCAAGATCACCGCACCTTTGACTCCAGGACGCTATGGCCTGATCTATGAAATAGAGAATGACCTGGCAGGTTCCGCCTCCAACTTCATCACTCTCGATGTTCAAGCACAGGCACCACTGGCTAAGCCCGTTATCTCCGATGCGGTGGTGAGCCTGACAGACATCCTTGGCCACAACAGTGTCGATGTGAACGTGATGGCGAATGCCTTCTTCGCTGATGGACCGGTATCGAGCCTGCGCCCCACCATTGTGAACGGCTACGGCCAGACTGCCCGTGTGATCTCGAGCAATACGGTTCGCGTGCAGGTGCTGGCACAAAGCCAGATCATTCCGTTCTCTGTCGCTCACCCTGATGACCCCAGTGTCACGTCGACAGCTTTTATTTGGGTCCCCGGCACTGATGATGCCCTACCTCAGCGCAAGCGTGGTGTTGCTCCGCTGACGGTAGTGAGTGAGCAAACCCTGCGTATCAATATCAATGACTACGTCATTGCCGCATTGGGTAAGAACGTGAAGCTGACGGACTCCGCAACGGTTCGTGCGACCCATGCAGATGGCTCCAGGCTTGTCGTCAACGACACCACTCTGAGCTACACCAGTGAGGATCGCTACTTCGGTCCAGCATCTATTTCCTTCGAGGTCACTGATGGCGATTCCGCCACGTCACCCGGTGCTCACACCGCCACGATTGTGTTGCCGATTACCGTAACACCTCGAGAAAACATGCCTCCGGTCATGATGGGTGCCAACATTGACCTCGAACCCGGTCAAGAGAAGACCCTCGACCTCGTCCGCGTCACGCGCTATCCCTACGTCGATGACCAAGATGAGCTCGAATACACCGTCTCAGGTGCTGGTCAAGGTGTCAGCGCGACCTTGGACGGTCAGACACTGACCCTCAAGGCCAGCGACGATGCTGCCAAGGGTCGCACCGTTCCGTTGACTGTCACCGTCAAAGACAAAGTTGCGGACGGTTCTCCAGGTCAGATCATTATTCGTATCGTGCCCTCGACCAGGCCTTTGGCTATCCCGGCAACGGACAGCATTGTGGCCAAGCGTGGTGAAACCCAGACCGTGGACGTGCTGGCCAATGACCAAGCCACCAACCCCTTCCCTGGACAGCCTTTGAAGGTCCTTTCGGTTCGCGGTCTTGATGGAGGAAACATTCCTGCGGGGGTCACCGTGACTCCATCTGCAGATAAGTCCACTTTGACGGTGACGGTCTCTGGTAACGCCGACCCTAGTGACACCACGCTTGAATATGAGGTGGCAGACGCCACCAACGACCCCGACCGTTATGTCTGGGGTGTCATCAACATTTCTGTTCAGGATGTTCCTAACGCACCACAAGCACCCACTCGTGCAGCTGGGTTTGTCTCTGGAACACTGACCTTATCGTGGCCAGCACCAGCTGCCAACAACTCGGCTATTTCGAAGTACACCGTCGAAAGCGACGGCGGCTACCGCAAGGAATGCACCTCCACCATCTGTTCGCTGGATGGTTTGCCCACCGGTCAGCGCTTCCGCTTCACCGTGAGTGCCACCAACGCCATTGGTACATCTCAGCTGAGTAACTGGAGTGAGCCACTGAGCGCAGACGTCATTCCAGCAGGGCCTGCCCAGGTCAATATTTCCACCGCGGCATATGATTCTTCTCACCCCGAGGGTGGCGGAATTAATGTCTCCTGGAGTGCTGTGGGAACGCCCTCTGGTGGTAGCCCTGTCAGCAAGTACGTGGTCACCATCATCGAAGATGGCACCACCGTGCGGGCAAGTTACGACCAACCTGCCAATGTGACAAACCTTCCCACGCTATGGCTAACCCCCGGGCACTCTTATGTTGCACGCGTCACTCCGCAGAACAACGCAGACACCGATAACTGGAACACCACCAGCTCTGGATCTATCGTTGCCATCGGTGCACCTCAGCCAGCAGGTGGCCTGGTGGCCACCCAGACTGGCGCCAACGGTGAAACCACGCTGAGTTGGAACCCCGTGGGTGCCAACGGTGCTGGATCAGTGACCTATTACGTCAAGGGTGGAACGTCTTCCTTCTCAGACGGAACCTGCCTCTCGGGCTACCAATCCGGCGCGACCAATGTGGGCTCGGCAACCTCCTGGAATGACAACTCTTCCAAGAGCGTGGGCACTTACAACTACGTTGTCTATGCCGACAACGGCTTTAGTTGCGTTGCCCAGACAACCAGTCTCACCATTGCCCAGCGCATTCCAGGAGCTGCGTCCTATGACGCAGCCAGCTGTCTTGAATTCCCTCTGGCCACACCAGCAGTGACCTGTTCTACAGCTACAAACGGCCAAGAATTTGTCATTCGAGTGGAAAACCCCACTGTTGCCTCGCTGCAGTCCTCCGTCCACACGTGGCAGATCCAGATTGGCAGCAACTGGGTTGATCTCACCGAGGTAGTCGGGGCATCCACTCCGACTTACCAAATCGATAAAACCGCCTACTTCCAAGCCGGAGGAACCTCCGGCACAGGCCAGACTGTTGTTATTCGTGGCTGCACAGCTGCTGGTGACTGCGGTGCTGGCGGTTCCACCTCCAGTGGAACACCTGCTCCCTTCTACATTCCAACCCAGAACTAACCGCTCCATCGAAAGGCACAACATGAGTATGAAACCCGAACAAGCAGCCGGGTTCCAGAAAGTTTTCGACAAGCTCGTCGGAAACGTGGAACAGGTTCTTCTCGGCAAGAATCGAACCGTTCGCCTGGCATTCACTGCCATGCTCAGTGGTGGTCACCTCCTCCTCGAGGACTACCCCGGAACGGGTAAGACCTCGCTGGCTCGTGCCATGGCGCAGAGTGTGCAGGGAAGTCATTCACGTATTCAGTTCACCCCTGATCTTCTGCCCGGTGACATCACCGGTGTGAGCATCTTTGACCAGAAGAAGGGTGCTTTCGAATTCCACAAAGGCCCCATCTTCTCCAACATCGTTCTCGCGGATGAGATCAACCGCGCAAGCCCCAAGACGCAGTCGGCTCTGCTCGAGGTCATGGAAGAGCACCACGTGACCGTGGACGGTGTGACCCACCCCACCGGTGAGCCTTTCATGGTGATCGCGACCCAAAACCCCATTGAGCAAGCCGGTACCTACCGCCTGCCCGAGGCCCAGTTGGACCGCTTCCTCATGAAGGCATCCTTGGGCTACCCCGACCATGCCTCAACCATGCTCATACTGGAAGGCTCTGCCAAGAAGCAGGCTGCTGAACTCGACGGTGTTGTGCCCGCCGAGATGGTGGTCAAGCTCATTGAATTGGCTAAGAGCGTCCACGTTGACCCAGAGATCAATGACTACGTCTCCCGCATTGTCGAAGCCACCCGCTTTGCTCCTGAAGTTCGCCTGGGCGCCTCCGTTCGTGGTGCTTTGGCACTTATTCGTGCGTCTCGGGTTCACGCAGCATCGCAGGGTCGCCACTTCGTTATTCCTGATGACGTGAAGGCACTTGCTGACTCCGTTCTTTCTCACCGCCTCGTGCTGGACCCCGAAGCTGAGTTTGATGGCGTCACCGCCAACAACGTTGTGGGCAAGATCTTGATTGATCTTCCCGTGGGAGCACCTGCCGCATAATGAACTTCCGTGTTGTCACCTCGCGAGGCTGGGGCTGGGCTGTTGTAGCCCTGCTCTGCCTTGTCGTGGGTGTAGCACAGGGATGGATTGAACTCATAGGTTTGGGTGTTGCTGGACTGCTCACCTTTGGTCTGGCCACGCTCTACGCACTCTTTCGCCACTCTCATGAAGTGTCCTTCCACCTCGCTCACGAGCGTGTGGTCGTTGGAGATGAAGCACAGCTCGTCGTGACGGTGTCTAATCCCACTGGTCACTCACTGGCGTCGCTTGATGTGGTTGTTCCCGTGGGGGAGCAGCAGGTGGAGACTCAGGTGGGTCGACTGCGTAAAGCTGCGCAGGACGACATCACCTTGCCTGTTCCCACCGATCACCGTGGCATGGTTCAGGTGGGGCCTGCCCGTGTCATTCGACAAGACCCGCTGGGGCTCATCTCGCGTGAAGTTGTTCACGGGGATGTGCGCACGCTGTTCATTCACCCCAAAACTATCGGCTTGCTCAGCATGAGTACGGGCTTTGTGCGAGATCTGGAAGGTAATCCCACCAGGGACCTCACCGGCAGTGACCTGTCTTTCCATGCGCTACGTGAATATGTTCCCGGTGATGATCGCCGCAACATTCACTGGAAGTCCACGGCGAAGACGGGCCAGTTTATGGTCCGACAGTTTGAGCAGACTCGTCGCAGTCACCTCATGATTGTGCTGGACACTGAGCCTGAAGTCTTTGCAACCGATGACGAGTTCGAACTTGCCGTCAGTGCGGCGGCATCACTGGGTGTTCGTGCTATTCGCGACACTCGTGACCTCTCTGTTTTAGTGAGCGCTGATGCTAGGCCCGCTTCAACCGGCCGCCTCAGTGCTTTGCGTGAAGCTGCACGAGAGCTGGCTTCACGTCGCCGTGCTGAACGTGGTTCTGCACCTGCCCGAATTCGAGCGATGTCTACTGTTTCCCGCGACCGACTACTCGACGAACTCTCTGGAGTTCACCTGCAAGAGGGAAGCCCCAGCATTGTGGAGCTCTCTCGACTGGCTTCTGCTCAGGCCGCTGATGTTTCTATTGCGTTCCTGGTCACCGGTGCTGCCGTGGACTCCAAGACGCTGCATTCTGCCTCTGTGGCATTCCCTGCCGGGGTTGAAGTGGTTGTAGTGAGCTGTGCTCCGGAAGCCTCCCCCGTCACACGCCGAATGGGCAGACTAACTGTGGCAACCATTGGTCGCCTCGATGATCTCCAGCAACTCCTCGGCAAACGCATGGCGGTGTCGTAATGAGAGCGCTTTTCCTTGCCTTCGCCGTGGTGGTGTCGCTCGTGCCGTTGTGGCCGGTGTATCAAAACCCTGCATTCTTTGTTGCTGTAGCTGGTGGTGCCCTTCTCGGTGCCTTCATTGCACTGCTCTCTGCCCGCGGTAAGTGGTCCGTGCTCCGCACCGCGCTCACGGCAGTTGCTGCCTATCTGATCTTCGGTGTACCTCTGGCTGTGCCGAGCGAAGCATTCCTCGGCTTCCTTCCCAGCCTGCAAGGTGAACTCAATCTGCTCACTGGTGTCGTGCTGTCGTGGAAACAGCTGGTGACGGTCATGCCGCCTGTGGGCGCATACGAAGCTCTTTTGGTACCTGTGTTCTTGCTGTCATTGCTGGGAGTATTGCTTGCGGTTGTGCTGAGCCTGCGGATCATTCGCACGCGAGGAATTGCCTCCGTGGCTGCACTGGTTCCCGTAATCACGCTGGGTGTCGCCATCTGGCTTGGCCCAAGTAGAAGTTTCGCCAGTGTTGTCGTCACCGTGGGTGTGTTTGTTCTTATAGCGATGTGGTTTGCGCTCAGCCGCGTCGGTGTTGCCCGAGCTGGATTCAGGGCAATCGGTATTCTCGTTCTTTCTGCAGTAGTGGCCTCTGCGGTTGTCTCGGTCACTCCCATCACGGACCGCACAGTCTGGCGCACCGAGATTGACCAGCCCTTCGTATTGCAAGACGACACCAGCCCACTCTCTGAATACCGTTCTTTTGTCACCGGCGATGACAAGAACAAGGATCTTCTCTCGGTTACTGGGCTGAGCGCGGGCCAAAGACTCAGTATTGCCACCCTCGATAACTACACCGGGGTGTTGTTCTCCGTCGGCGGCATCGCCGCTGACTTCACCAAACTGCCTGGTTCTATCCCCGCAACCTCCAAGACAGGTGATGAAGTCTCTGCACAGATCACGATCTCAGGACTAAGAGGTGCATGGGTTCCTCTGACAGGAGAGCTCGGCTCGTTGAGCTTCACTGGAGCAGGTTCACGAGCACTCACTGATGCCTTCTATTACAGCCGTCCCGCGGGTACAGGAGCTGTTACCACAGGTTTGACAGAGGGTGATAGCTATCGCACCACAGGTCTTGCTGCACCCGAGGTGTCAATCTCCTCTGTTGGTTCCCTCGAACCTGGTAATGCCATTGTTCCTGCCCCTCAGGTGATGCCTGATGGGCTGGATGCTTTTGTGTCTTTGTCTTCCAAGGGAAAAACGTCTGCAGGGGAACGCGTGCAAGCAGCACTTACCGCATTGACTTCCCAGGGTTACATCAGCCATGGTGGTCCCGATGAGGTTCCCAGCGCATCTGGTCATGGTGCTAATCGTCTCGCTGCTCTCTTTGCGGCAAGTCCCATGGTCGGAGATGCAGAGCAATATGCGGCTGCCGCTTCGCTGATGGCAACACAGATTGGCTTCCCTTCTCGTGTGGTGATGGGCTTTATCGCCCCTGAAGGCTCCGATGCGGGTACTGAAGTGACCTTTACCGGCGCTGAGATGACGGCGTGGATCGAAATCAACACCACCAACGGCTGGGTTGCGGTGAACCCCAACCCTGCGGAACGACCTATCCCGGAAGAGCAGCCTCAAGACCCCACAGAAGTGGCCTTCCCACAAACCGCAGTGGAACCCCCTGCGCAGGATGAACCACAACTCAACGACAACTCAGCACCTGAAGCTGCTGATGAAGAACAGCCCACGGCAGTGGATCCCGTATTGCAAGCCATTCTTGCGGTGCTGAACGTGGTTGGGTGGTCACTGCTCTGGCTAGGTGTTCTTGCGTCTCCGTTCCTCGCAATAGTCATTGCGAAGCGGCGCCGACGCGCAGCGCGTCACAGCGCCGCAGATCCCCGTGAGCGTGTGGAAGGCGCTTGGAGTGAAGTGCGAGATGCCCTGCTTGATCATGGCACTGCTGCATCTGCCTCGATGACGCGTCAAGAATTAGCAGAGTTCACTGCTCTGCCAGCAGCAACCACGGTTGCCGTGCTGGCAGATACAGCCCAGTATTCGGTTGATTCCGTCACCGAATCTGACGTGATTCGTGCCTGGTCCGAAGCAGCTGGTGTGGTCAAGGAATTAGATGCAAACCTGACTCGTTGGCAGAAATTCAGAGCAAAGATTTCAGTGAAATCATTTGGTCTGTCATGGGCTCGCTTCACCGCTTGGTTGCCCAAGCGCCGGTAGCATCACAGTCATGGTGTGTGAGGTATGTCAGAGCGCGCTCCCGGACGGAGCGCTGTTCTGTGGCGAATGCGGCAGTTCTGTCTCCCGCACCCAAGCCATTCCTGTGGTGAAGCCAGAGCCTGTTGCTGAGCCTGCGGTTGAAGTAACTTCTGCACCTGCTGATCTTCCCCCCGCAGAGAGTTTCACTACGGTTCCTGCGCAGGAACCTGAAACAACTTCGACCAACATTATTGAGCAGATCGAGGGCGTTGACCTTTCAGAGCTCTTCGAAGAACCGCCTGCCCGTGTTGTTGAAGCACCCCGTTTTGCTACCGAGAACGAACTCACCTCCATGGTCTCGTTCACCGTCACCCTGGGAACAGGTGAAAGCGTTGAGATCACCCGCAGTGGACTCTTAGGCCGCATGCCCACGCCTGCTGAGGATGAAGAGTTCGAACACCTCATCGTGGTCTCAGACCCGGGTCGATCCGTCTCCAAGACCCACCTTGAGTTCGGTGTTGAGGGCAATGAATTGTGGATTTCTGACCGCAAGAGCGGCAACGGAACCATTATTCGTGAGCCCGGTGTTGTGCCCCGTCGTGCACAACCAGGAACTCACTACACCGTGGTGCGCGGAACTCGGGTGGATTTCGGAGATCTCCACCTCACCATTAGCTAACGCGGAGTTATCCACGAACACTCAGATGTGAGTGATCCGATACTCGACTTCGTGGTGAAGTGCCCCCATGCGCTTCCCTGTCTTTGCCCTTATTGCCCCACTTGTCACCAGTGTTGTGTTGTTCCTGATTACAGGCTCTGCTTACACACTCCTCTTTGCCCTTCTGGGGCCAGTTATGGCGGTTGCCCAGTACTTCGATGGCAAGTTTCATACCAAACGAGAAGCGCTTAAGCAGGCAGAGCGTGAAGACGAGGAAGAGATTTCTCAGTCTCAGCAAAAACAACTCGAAGCACTCGCTCATCGAGAGGAGATGCTCCGGCGCAATCCTCCCAGCAGCGCCTATGCAGAACCCGGAAACAGGATGAGGCCGCCGTGGGCTGCAGGAGCCCAGTCAGCAGGCGACGAGCGTGTGGTGCGACTAGGGGTTGATCGCACAGACGGATTGCCTGTTCTGTTGGATATCACAACAGGTATCGCTGTGAGAGGGACTGATGTTGAGGCGAAATCGGTTATACGTGCGATGGCATTCCAGTTGGCGTGGAATTGGGGAAGCCATGAGATCACGCGTGTGGGGATCGAACTTTCTGCAGAACCAGAACTGGTTGCCTTGCTCTCTCCAACGAAGAGTTTCAACGTCGTAGTGAGCCATATTTCCGATATGGACACCATCCCGGTGGGATTGCGTTATCTGCTCAAAGTGGAGCATGGACGAGCCACCTTGCTCGACACAGTCGATGCCATGGCCGCTCCCATCGAGCTGTCGGTGGATCTGCTCACCCGAGCTGAAGCGAACCTCATCCTGCCCAAATTAGTGGCAGAAACTACTCCCGAAACGAAAGAACGAGAAGTCATTCCCCAACGTGTTGAGACCGTCCTCAACACCACAGGAATGTGGCAGTCCACTAGAGAAAGTTTGGTTGTCAATGTGGGGAGGCAACAGTCATATCCACTCCTGCTTGACCTCGTCACCGCCGGACCACATGCCGTCATCACAGGAATGACAGGTTCAGGCAAGACAGAGTTCCTGAAAACTTGGCTTGTTGCACTAGCTGCCAGTTATTCGCCCGATGAACTCTCCTTCCTGATTATTGATTTCAAAGGTGGCGCCGGCTTTAGCCAGCTCACGGGCTTGGCACATGTTGTGGGAATGGTGACAGACCTTGATAACGCAGAAGCTCATCGTGCCTTGACGTCACTGCATGCAGAGATTCGCTATCGGGAACGGGTCCTGGCGCAGTGTGGAGCAGGGGATATTGCAGCTCTCGGTGAAGGCATTCAGCTCGGGCGTCTCATCGTCATTGTTGATGAATTTCGTGCCGTTCTCGAAGCGTTCCCGGAACTGCAGAGCGTCTTTGTGGACCTCGCTGCAAGGGGAAGATCTCTCGGAATTCATTTGATTCTCTCCAGCCAGCGTGTGGGTGGAGCTCTCGGTGATGCGTTACTGGCGAACTGTGCTCTGAGGGTGGGATTCCGTGTTTCACAGAAACAAGATTCCCAGGCGCTGTTGGGAGATGACGCTGCTTTTGTTCTTCCCCACATCCCAGGCCGAGCTGTGATTGTGGGTACGGGTCTGGATCAGAAAGAGTTCCAAGCAGCATGTCTGACAGAGCAAGACATTGAGGTCGTCGAAGCAAAGACCGATCAATGGCGGCAGGAACATCTCGGATGGTCACCTCGATTGCCGTGGTTACCGCCTCTGCCTTCAGTGATTCGTTCAGTCGACTTACCTGAGCCTCTCGATGGAGCTGCTTGGTTGGGACTGGCAGATATCCCAGAACACCAGGTGCAAACATGGGCACAGTACTCACCACGTTCCGAGGGGAACCTACTCATCACAGGTCCTGCACGTTCAGGGAAAAGCAATGCCTGCCAACTCATTGCTCAGCAGTTGGGCTTTGGTGTGATTGTTGAGGCTGAACAGGCTTGGGATGTTGTCGTTGGGGGAGCAGCACCAGAGGAAGGCTTCGTCGTCGACGACCTTGATGCCATCCTGGATGACTTCGATCTGGAGCATCGTGAGGAATTCATCCAGTGCCTCACGCGCGTGGTGAGGAACGCCCCTAAGAAGGGCAAAGCTGTGGTGTTGGGGTGCAGTGAACACATCCGCGGCGTGACGGGGTTGTTGTCCCTGTTCCCGGCAACTCTTAAGCTTCAGTCGCATGTACAACCCGGCAGGGCTGTGTGGAGTGGGCACGAGGTTCAACTTGTCTTGACGGAGTTTCTAGAGCACCCTGTTGCTCAGGTCGAGAAGCTCGATTTTGACGAGAACACCTCTTATTTGGTTGTGACCCACCGGAAGCGCGAGCTCCTCCTTGCTTGGCAGGAAGAAGAATCAAGACTCTCAGATTTGGGCGAAGGGATTTCTGTTCAGGTTCAGAATTCACCATCCATCGTGGTGGGAACACCGGATGAGTGGATGTCTCAACCTGCACTCCTTGGGGCACTCAAGCACTCCTCTGTTGTGGTGCTGGATGGCTGCACCAGTTCAGAACTTCGAGGTTTGCGTCTGCGGTCGGGTCTGTTTCCTCACACGGGGTATGGAAAAACCCTTGTGGTCGAACCTGATGGCTCGACCACAAGGGTCATTCTGTGAACTTCTTTACGCGAAGATTGCGTCGAGGTCGCTGTATTCCAGACCCGTTGCCTGAGCAACAGGTGCGTTGGTTACAGCACCGGCGTGGGTGTTGAGGCCCAGACGCAGTGAAGGGTCTGCCTTGAGGGCTGCGTGCCATCCGTTGTTGGCGATAGAGCGCAGGTAAGGCAGGGTTGCGTTGGTCAGTGCGTAGGTCGAGGTGTTGGGAACAGCACCTGGCATGTTAGCTACGCAGTAGAACAGCGAGTTGTGAACCTGGAAGGTGGGCTCAGCGTGAGTGGTTGCGTGAGTGTCTGCGAAGCAGCCACCCTGGTCTACTGCGATGTCCACGAGAACGCTGCCGGGCTTCATGCGCTTGACGAGGTCGTTGCTGACCAGCTTGGGAGCCTTAGCGCCAGGAATCAGAACTGAACCGATCACCATGTCTGCTTCAAGACATGCCTTTTCGATCTCGAAGGAGTTCGACGCGATGGTCTTGATGCGTCCGTCGTAGAGAGCGTCGAGCTCACGCAGGCGGAACAAGTTGGTGTCGAGAACAGTTACTTCTGCACCCATACCTGCAGCAACCTGCACGGCGTTGGTTCCAGCAACACCGCCACCAAGAACTACAACCTTGGCTGGGTGAGTTCCGGGAACGCCAGGAACGAGGAGGCCGGGGCCACCGTTGGGCTTGAGCATAACGTTGGCACCGAGGATGGGAGCAAGACGACCTGCAACCTCACTCATGGGAGCAAGCAGTGGAAGCTGACGAGTGGGAAGCTGAACGGTTTCATAGGCAATACCGGTGACCTTGGCGTCAACCAGTGCCTTGGTGAGCTCAGGCTCAGCTGCGAGGTGGAGGTAGGTGAAGAGAACAAGTCCCTCACGGAAGTACTTGTATTCGCTGGCAATAGGTTCTTTAACCTTGAGCAGAACATCAGCTGCTGCCCAAGCTTCTTCAGCGGTGGCGACGATCTTCGCACCAGCGGCTTTGTAAGCCTCATCGGTGATTGAAGAGCCGAGACCTGCTCCAGCTTGAACGAGAACTTCGTGTCCGTTACCAACGAGTTCGTGCACGCCTGCGGGGGTAATTGCAACGCGGAACTCGTTGTTCTTGATTTCGGTGGGGACTGCGACCTTCATGACACTCCTAGTACGGGCTCATCCCTCGTTGGATGAGTACCTCCCTACTTTATCCCGTCAAGCGACGGAATCGGAAGTATTTTTGAAGAATTCATACGGATTTCGTAAATTTGATTCAAAATTATGAGGATTTCCTCAGGGTGCGAAAGTTCCTCTGGGAAATTACTTCGCTGGGGCAGGGGTCATGTTTGTGCTCAATTCGACCAGTTCGCTCAGTGGTGATAATGTTGACCTTCGGTTCGGAACACAATTTCGAACCAACTGCACCTCTAGCTCAATTGGCAGAGCAACTGACTCTTAATCAGTGGGTTCCGGGTTCAAGTCCCGGGGGGTGCACCAACTACTACAAGGCTAGTCCCCAGTAATCCAGCGGGTTCTAGCCTTTGTGTCTGTCCCCAGTAGTACCATTACGAAACAACAGATAATAGTCGAATCTGGCATATATCTGGCACGAAGGGGCGATAAGTGCCACAAACACCTACTAACACGAATCGTCTGCTCATGGGGGAGCTCGTGGCGAAGCACCTGCCGGGCGCACGCTACTTTATGCCCGAAGCCACCTATCTCGCCTGGGTGGACTGCCGTCCGTTGAAACTGGGGGGTGACCCCGCACAGAACTTTGAAGAGAAGGCCAAGGTGGCGTTCAGCCCAGGATCCTTCTTCGGTGACGCAGGGGCGGGCCACGTCCGCATTAACTTTGCTACCAGCCCCACAATATTGACGGAAGCTTTGCTTCGCGCGGGAACCGTCCTGCTCTAGGGCTTATTCCTCGGGCGTCGAGGATTCGTGACGGCGACGACTGGCACGGATACTGAGCCAGATGATGACCAGAGCGGCAAAGGCGATGACGGCCAGGATGGCGAGCCAGGGGAGTAAGAATCCCAGCGCCACCACAAATACGCTGCCGGCGTTAACGAGAGCGGACCAGCCCTGAGAAAGGCCATCCCAGAAACTCTGGGACGTTGGCGCTGCGTCGGTAGTGGCAATTACTGAGACGGACAGCGTCGCCAAGTCGACTTGGTTGGACAGGTAGTCCCGCTGGGAGACCAAGCTGTCGAGTTCGGCTTGGCGCTGAGCAAGAGCACTTTCGGCGGCCAGAAGGTCGGCCGTGTTGGTGGCGTTCGCCATCAAAGCGGTGAGGCGGTCAACGGAGGTTGTGAGGCTGGCAATGCGAGCATCCACATCGGTTACCTGCAGCGTGACGTCGCTTTCGCTCTGGCTTGACGAAACGAAGGTTCCGAGTGCCAGCACTTCGGCAGTGGCAGCATCGAACTTGTCGGCAGGGATGCGAAGAGTGACGTAGATGCTCTCGCTTTGGTATTCGCTGGCTGGGGAGTTGCTGCTGTCTTGAACGTAGCCTCCCGCGTTGGCGGCGATTGTCGCGAGTTCCGGGGCAACCTCGAGGGGGTGGTCGACCGCGACAGAGACGGATGCCGTCTTGATCACGGAACGAGAAACGTCGGTGCTGACGCTGCCACTGGCGTCTGACGCGACGCTCCCGTCGGCGTTTGTCTTGAGGCCCTCGGCGGTCACCATGCCCGAGTCCATTCCTGGTTCCACGGCCGAAATCGAATCGACCGACCCCGTTGTCAAGCCACCAGTGCCCGAAGCACAGCCAGCTAACAGCAACGTAGAAGCAAGGGCACCCGCCACAAGAAATCGTTTCATGACAAAAGTGTAATGGGGGACGAAATCTGCTGTCACTGCGTCTTCAGTAAACGCTCAGGTTATGACGGAGGCGACTCAGTATTGAATGGGGATGGGCTCTGTGTCGGGGATGGGGCTGAGGTCGCGGTTGCGCAGGTCGGGACTCCACGGCTTGGCGATGAGAGCAGCGACGGTTCCCGTGCCGGCAAACAGGGCGGCCACGATGATGGCGGCGGAGGGGCGGGGTGATGCAATTCACCCTAAAAAAGCCCCGCCTAAGGGCAATACCGAATAAAAAAAGTTCACTGACTACGTCGCGGGGGTTGCTGGATTACTCAAAGAAACAGGGCGATCCTGAACTGTGGATAACCTGTCTATCTGGCACGTATCTGGCACGTTACTTCGAGCGCGACCCTAATTCCCAGTAATTACTTGAAATACTGGCTATTTTGCTACTGTCTCTTAATCAGTGGGTTCCGGGTTCAAGTCCCGGGGGGTGCACAAACACTAAGACCACCTCTCGCCAGGTGGTCTTTTTGTTTGGATAACAGCACACCACTATCCGAGATAATTGACCTATGGCTTCCCCCACAACACCTGCGCCCAACGGCATTGTGTTGATTGACAAGCCACAAGGTTTCACCAGTCATGACGCAGTGGCTCGTATTCGTAAGCTCGCTGGCACCCGCAAGGTGGGTCACGCCGGAACGTTAGATCCTATGGCAACAGGTTTGCTCATCTTGGGATTAGGGCCATCGACTCGTTTGCTCACCTTCATTGTGGGATTGAGCAAGGAATACGTCGCCACGATTCGTCTGGGTTCTTCAAGCACGACCGATGATGCTGAGGGTGACCTCCTGGGTTTTGCACCCCAAGCACAGCTCGATCGTGTGACCGATGAACTCATTGCAGAGGGCATCATTCCACTCACAGGCGAGATCGAACAGGTTCCCAGCACGGTTAGTGCCATCAAGGTGGGCGGCAAGCGTGCCTATGCATTGGCCCGCGCGGGGGAGACAGTGGAGCTCAAAGCTCGTGCGGTCACCATCTATGCCTTCGATGTTCAGAGCATTACTCGTGGATCTGACGAGGAGGGCAACGGCTTCATTGATGTTGAAGTGCGGGTGGAGTGCTCCTCGGGGACCTATATCCGTGCACTTGCTCGAGACCTGGGATTCAAGCTGGGTGTGGGTGGTCATCTCACTGCCTTGCGCAGAACACGTATCGGTTCTTTCCACGTCACCGATGCCCATGATTTAGACAAGCTGGAGAGCGCACCAGAGCTCATGACCCCAGCTGATGTGGCACGAGGAATCTTCTCTGCGGTGGATCTCAATGAGACTCAAGCCGTCGAACTCTCTCAGGGTAAAAAAGTTCTTCTTGAGGGGTATCCCGACAGCAAAGAGCCCGTCGCAGCTATCGGCCCGGGGGATAGGCTGGTGGGACTGGTTACTGTGAAGAAAAACCAGACTCGTGTCGTGGTGAATTTCCCCACTGAAACCGAAGGTTCTTAACTCATGATCGACTGGTTTACTGCCCTGCAGATAGGCGTAGCCGTGACTGGTGGCGTGCTTGCCGTTGTTCTGGGTTTGATGGGGCGCCGACCCAGTGACTTGACCATGGCTTTTGCTGGTGTTGTTGCGTTGCTGTTGATTGTTCAGCTGGCTGTGACCATCGCCGGACCACTCACAGGTAATCGACCTACCGGAAGCCTGTTCGAGTTTTATATCTATCTGATCAGTGCCATCTTCCTGCCCGTAGCTTCCGGATTCTGGGCGCTCATTGATCGCAGTCGTTGGAGCACAGTGATTTTGGGTGTGGCACAGCTCGCTGTTGCTGTCATGCTGTACCGCATGGGACAGATCTGGTTCATTCAGGGCGTCTAGTCCTCGTGAACCTAGAATTGACTCACCATGTCTGACACTTCCTCACCGGTATCTCGACGCTCAGGCGCGGGTCGCATTCTGATTGCGATTTACCTGGTGTTGGCATTGGCGGCTACCGGTCGATCGTTTTATCAACTGGTGGCCAAGTTTGATCAGGCACCCCTGGCGTATTCGCTTTCTGCGCTCGCGGCGGTTGTCTATGTCGTTGCCACGATTGCGCTGATTGCCCCCGGCGCGGTCTGGTACCGCATTGCGCAGATCACGATTGGTTTTGAGCTAGCTGGTGTGTTGATTGTGGGTGCGCTGAGTTTGCTCATGCCCGCACTCTTTGCTCACCCCACCGTCTGGTCCTTCTTCGGTATGGGTTATCTCTTTATCCCACTGGTGATGCCCATTATTGGTCTGCGGTGGTTGCGTAAGCACCCTGAAACGAAATCCGTCTGATGTTTCACTGGCGTTCTCTTGCGGAGGTCCCATCTGGATGGGGGCCCAGTGCGGTCACCATTGGCAAGTTCGATGGTGTTCACGTGGGGCACGTGGAAATTCTCCGGCAGCTTGGTGAGATTTCTTCCATGCGTGGATTGAAATCGACCGTGATTACATTTGATCGCCACCCAGCTTCGTTACTGTCACCAGAGCAGCTACCAGCAGACATCCTCTCCACCGAGGATCGTCTGGCACTGATTGACCAAGAGAACATAGATGCCAGCTTGGTGCTGGCCTTCGATACGGAACTTGCAGGCCTCAGCCCCCGGGCCTTCGTCACTAGCATTTTGCTCGGCAAACTCAACACCCAGGCAGTATTGGTCGGTCATGACTTCCGCTTTGGTGACCACGCCTCAGGCGATGTTGCAACACTGCAGGAACTTGGCGCAGAGCTCGGTTTTGATGTGGTGCTCATTGATGACGTTGCCCCAGTTGATGGCGTGCGCGTGTCGTCTTCGCTCATTCGTGAACTCATGGCTTCAGGAGATGTGGCGACGGCAGCGAAGCTGCTAGGTCGCTTGCCTCGCGTCAATGGTGAAGTAGTTCACGGTCACAAGCGTGGGCGCGAACTCGGTTTCCCCACTGCCAACCTCTCTCAAGAAGCCACGGGACTCGTGCCCAGCGATGGCGTCTATGCGGGCTGGTTCGTTGACGGAGGTCACCGGTATCCCGCAGCAATTTCTGTAGGAACTAACCCCACTTTTGAAGGTGTGAACAAGCGCACCGTCGAAGCTTTCCTCTTGGATCAGAACCTGGATCTTTATGGTCACCAGGTCACGATT
>NZ_JAVWTF010000005.1:58235-58863 GCF_036667855.1 Aurantimicrobium sp.
ACTCATTGAGCAAATGCATAACGATGTTCGCGTCACGAGAGAGATTCTTGGATTGGGTAAGTAATGGCTGAAGAATTCGACACCAAGAACGACGACCTCGGAGAATCCCAAGATGTGGGCGGCGTGAAAGTTGCTGTTGCGCAGTTCGGTCCTGGGCCCAACCCAGCAGAGAACGTGAGCACCATTCAGGCTCTCGTACACGCTGCGTCTCACAACGATGCTCGACTCATTGTTCTGCCAGTACTCGTCTGTGCTGGGCGGCAAGCTCGGTGACTGGGTGTTTGAATACGCCGAGACTATGGACGGCCCCTTCGTGGAAGCCATGACCGAGCTGGCAGATGAGTGCAACATTGCCATCGTTATCGGCATGCTTGAAAAGTCTGACAACCCCGACGATAAGCGCCCCTACAACACCGCTATCGCGGTGCTGCCAGGGGCAGGCGTCGTGGCGAGATATCGCAAGGTGCACCTCTATGACGCCTTCGACATGCTCGAAAGCGAGTGGATGCAGGCAGGAGATCCTGCAGAGGCCCCTCAGCTATTCACCGTGGATGATCTCACGGTAGGAATGCAGACTTGCTTTGATTTGCGTTTCCCCGAGACCACCAGGCGTTTGGTGGATGCCGGT
>NZ_JAVWTF010000006.1:0-56196 GCF_036667855.1 Aurantimicrobium sp.
GAGTCGATCTTGAACATTCACACTCTTGTTGTAGTCGATAACACGGCCATCAGGATAGATGCGTGAATGCATTTTCTTCACTATCCCTCTGTCCCAATCTTGGGCAGTACGAATATGAACACCCGCCTGCTTCGCCGCATCCGATCGGTGAACGCCCGCAGCACGCAAACTGAAATAGTGCTCACGGACACGGTTGTGGCGTTGACGACGCGGCGCACCAACATCAACACCTGCAGCAACAAGCCACTGATAACTGGTGAGGAAAGGTAAATCTAACTCCCTAGCGGCAGCTCTAGCATTTCCTAAACGCTCAAAAGCCTCAAAAAATGCGGCCTTCTCAGCCTTGGAATAACGCCTTCGGGAACGTGTGGGTGGCGGGGTAAAAGACATGGTCGTTGCAACCTCCAAAAAGATGGAGTGTTGCAACGACCATTAGAACCCAAGTTTGGGGTGCGGCCCTTGTTAGTTAATGCAGTTGATGATCGGGTTGCCCACGAGTGAGTGAGGTGAACTGAACGGTCAGTCCTGCCCGGCTTGGACTGGCAAGGTGGATCCCTGCTTTCCAGTTTCGCGAGGGATCTAGTGGCACGAGGCGAACTAACTGCCAATCACTTTCACATCTGGCCCGGATGGTGAGAGCATCGCCTGATCTGCTCATGCGAAGGTGAACCTCTTTATTCATCCATTCGCTTACAGGAGCAACTGACCAATCGGACAGCACGGACGTAACAACTGCGCCAAGTTGGGGTGACCCATCAGCGTATTCAATTCCTGCTTTGATCCAATGCTCTTCGTCCGACCAGACCATGAGACCAGCTTGATCAAATTGTTGTTCGTAGTTCAGAATCCAACTGACCTCGAGAGAGCTATCTTGAGGGAAGTCATTGAGAAGTGCATGGCCACTATCGTGAACGAACCCGTATGAAGTGGTTCTCCAAAAGTCACTGTGTTCCTTGGCCGTTACGAAAAACCCTGAAGAACTTGACTCCAATGCGAGGGGCGGGTTGAGCCATTCACCGACGGCGATGTCCTGAGGGTTCATGTACACAATGTTATTGCTCTGAGGACCGAGCGATCCGTGAAGTAACTGCTCATTTTGATCCACTCTGTATGGCGACGAACTAGCTGAGTGCCAACAGGCCTGCTGCAGCTAATGCCAGGACCATACCCAAGAGTTGGAGCTTGGTGATCTTCTCGCGAAGTACCACGGCAGCCAAGATGATGGTTCCTGCCGGATACATTGCGGTGAGAACAGACATCACGCTGAGGTTTCCTGTCTGGATACCAAAGAGAAGCAGGGCATTTCCGGTCGCATCGAGGATTCCACAGCCCAGCGCCAGCAGGATGCCGTTCTTGTAATCAAGAACACCTTTGTCTCCCACAACCAGATCAGCTCGTGGCTTACCGTCGCGGCCAAAGTAACCGCGTTTGTGGGCCCAGCGAATCAGGGCCATGCCACCGACTGCACTGAACATGATGGTGATGTTGACGAAGCGGTTGAATACGAGCGGGTAGACACCGGCGCCTGGAGGTACCTGATCCATCACGATGAGGAAGAGGCCAATCAGAATGCCCGAAACTGACGCAAAAACAAGCCCACGCAGACGTGGCTTGACAGCTTCTTTTTCTGGAGTGAATGCCACGAACACAATGGCGATGGCACCAATTCCAAGAGCAAGATAGCCAAACCATGCCAAGGTTTCACCCGCAATAAAGATCGCCCACAGCACGGGGAAGATCGCTGAGATGAGGGCGCCGAGCGGAGAGAGAATACTCATCGGGCCAATGGCCAGGGCTGCATAGAGCAACAAGATGGCAAGAGAGCCACAGACGCCTGAAATAAGTCCCCAGAACACGGTTTCTGGGGTGACTTCACCAGGAACAAACAGGTTCAGGCCAAACAAGACGAATAAGCCCACCACTCCAGCAACACCTGTTGCGAGGAATGCGCCCATGCGCTTGGATGCCATTCCGCCCAGGAAGTCGCCACTACCAAAGACAAGGGCGCCGGAGAGGCCAAAGAGGACGGTGAGCATTGTTCCAGCCTAAGTGTTTCCTGAGAGTCTCGGTGCGTAAACAACAAACAAAACACAGGCTTGCGCCCTGTTGGTTGTAGAAGCTCCACACCCATGTTGCTGAGTGTCGTTGCTTACGGTGCAATAAGTCTGGAGTTGTAGATATTCACCTCGAAAGGTTCCACACCATGTCAGTCATCGACAAAATGGAGACAGAAAACGAGTCAGCAACCGTTGACCGTCAGTTTCTGGAACGCTTTTTGCTCGGTAAATGGGCAGATATCCGCCTCGCTTCGCGTGAACTAGCCGGACGCCCTGAGATGCAGGGCATTCCCGGTCTTACCAAGGACGAACACCGCGCACGCGTTCTGGAACAGCTCAAACTGCTGGTGCAAAACGGACAGGTCAATCTCTCCTTCCCTGTTGAGTTTGGTGGCAAAGCAGATCACGGTGGAAATCTCGCCGCTTTCCAGGAACTGGTAGTTGCTGATCCCTCTATGCAGATCAAGTCAGGTGTGCAGTGGGGGCTCTTTGCTGCAGCAATCCTGCATTTGGGAACCAAGCCCCATCACGAACTCTGGTTACCTTCGGCCATCACCCTTGAAACACCTGGCGTCTATGCCATGACCGAAACCGGTCATGGCTCGGATGTGTCCTCAATTGCCACCACGGCAACCTACGACGAAGAAACTCAAGACTGGGTAATCAATACGCCGTTCCGCGGCGCATGGAAGGACTATCTCGGCAACGCTGCCCTGCACGGTAAAGCAGCTGTTGTCTTCGCCCAGCTGATTACGAAGGGCGTGAATCACGGCGTTCACGCGTTTTATGTTCCTCTCCGTGACCATGACGGAAATTTCTTCCCCGGTATTGGCGGCGAAGACGATGGTCTCAAGGGTGGTTTGAACGGCATCGACAATGGTCGTCTGCACTTCACCAATGTTCGGGTTCCCCGAACCAATCTGCTCAACCGCTACGGCGATGTGGCCGAGGATGGCACCTACTCTTCTCCCATCGCAAGCCCTGGTCGACGCTTCTTCACGATGTTGGGAACACTGGTGCAAGGCCGCGTCTCCCTGGATGGGGCTGCGGTCAATGCCTCCAAGCTCGCACTGCAGATTGCGGTGACCTATGGCAATGAACGCCGCCAGTTTGGTCAGGCAGGACAAGCTGAGACAGTTCTTATGGACTACCAGCGCCACCAGCGCCGACTGATTCCCCTCATTGCCACGACCTATGCGCAGGCTTTCTCTCAAGAAGTCCTTCTCGAGAAGTTTGACTCTGTTTTCAGCGGAGCGGATGACACTGATGACAACCGTCAAGATCTTGAAACCCTGGCCGCAGCGCTCAAACCATTGTCGACCTGGCATGCTCTGAACACCTTGCAGGAAGCACGCGAAGCATGTGGCGGTCAGGGTTTCCTGGCAGAGAACAGATTGACAGCACTTCGTGCTGACATGGACATCTATGTCACCTTCGAAGGAGACAACAACGTTCTCTTACAGCTCGTAGCCAAACGTCTACTCACCGACTACAGCCGCAAGTTCAAGGATGCTGACACCGGAACGCTTGCCCGCCTTGTGATGGAGCAGGTTACCGAGCGTGCTGTGACCGGCTCAGGACTGCGCCGTCTGGGACAGAACGTGCATGACCGCGGATCAACAGCACGCGCTGTCAATGAACTGCGTGATCCTGAGGTGCAGCGCGATCTACTCACCGATCGCGTGGAAACCATCATCTCGGAAATCGCTCTTGACCTGCGTGACGCTAAAAAGTCTGGAAAAGAGGCAGAGGTCTTCAACCAGAAGCAGAGCCAACTCATCGAGGCTGCTTCTGCTCACGGACACTTGTTGCAGTGGGAAGCTTTCACCGAAGCACTCAACCGCATCGAAGACGAGGGCACCAAGCAGGTGCTCACCTGGGTTCGTGACCTCTTCGGACTTCACACCATTGAGAAGAACCTGTCCTGGTATTTGATTAAGGGTCGCCTTTCAGCACAGCGTGCTGAGGCGGTGACCGCCTATGTTGATCGTTTGATTACCCGCTTGCGTACCCACGCTCAGGATCTTGTTGACTCCTTTGGTTACGGACCCGAGCACCTGCGCGCAGAGATTGCCACTGGCATCGAGGGCATTCGCCAAGAAGAAGCTCGTCACCACTACGAGAAGCTCGCCGCCAGCGGCACCGCTCCAGTTCCAGAAAAGCATTAGACACACCTCGCCTCCAAGCACGAAAGAGCCGGCCCCCTGGGGAGCCGGCTCTTTCGGTTAAGCGTGTTCTCACTAGATGACGTGAGCGTCTCCACCTTCGTGAATCTTCTCCACTTCAACCTTGCGGGTTGCTCCAAGTGAAAGGGTGGCGAGGAAGCCCAGTCCCAGGAATCCTGCTGCAGCAAATGCACCATAGCGAGTTCCATCAGAGATGGCGACCTTTGCCGCCGTTGCGATTGGCTGCGTCTCAGGGTTTTGCTCGAGGCCGATAATCGCTCCACCAGCACTGTCAACGACAGAGTCAACAACTTGGGTGACCTGTGCTGCAGGGAGCTTCTCATCGGTGAGCTTCTGGGTGAGCTCAACCTGGACGGAGGTGAACAAGATTGTTCCCAGCACAGCAATACCGAGCGCCGAGCCAAGCTGGCGAGCAGTGCTCTGCGTTCCTGAAGCCTGACCAGATTCCTGAACAGGAACATCCTTGAGAACGACGTTGGTCAGCTGCGCAGTCGCCAACCCCACACCCATTCCGTAGACGAAGAGCCACGGAACCACGTTGATCCAGGTTGCTGTGGGGCTGATGGCAAAACCAACACCGGCAACACCGACAATTTCAAGCAAGATACCGAGGCGAACCATGGATACGGGAGAGACCTTGCCGGAGAGCCCGCCAGCCAGACCCGAGGCAACGAATGCACCACCGGCCAGACTGAGGAGAACGAAGCCGGTCTGCAGTGCGTCATAACCAATAACGAACTGGAGCCACAGTGGCAGGGACAAGATGATGCCAAACTCACCGAGTGCGATGACCATGGCCGCGATGTTTCCGTTTCGGAATGACGCAATGCCAAAAAGGTTGAACGAGAGCAGTGCAGGCTTGCCCTTTTTCAGGCGAGCAGCACCGTGGGTAATGAAAAGTGTCGTTGCAAGGACAAATACCAAGAACATCACAGGAATGATGGAAACCTTGCCAGGCCAGGTCCAATCACCAACGGTGAAGGGCTTGTTGACTTCCCACCAGCCATAGGTGCGACCCTCGATGAGGCCAAAGACCAAAGTGGACATGGCAATGACGGAGTAGACGGCACCCATCCAGTCAATACGTCCGGTGTTGCCATCTTCTTTTGATTCAGGGACTGTTAGCAGCGCACCAATGATAATGATGATGCCGATGGGGATGTTGATGCCGAATGCCCAGCGCCAGGAGTAGTCCGTGGTGAGCCAGCCACCCAGGAGTGGTCCAACCGCAACCATTCCACCAATGGTGGAACCCCAGATGGCGAAGGCGATGCCGCGTTCCTTGCCCTGGAAGTTGGCGTTGACCAGAGACAGGGTGGTGGGTAGAACCATGGCGCCACCGAAGCCCTGCAGCACACGAGCGGCAATAAGCAGGTTGCCATCCTCGGAGAAACCTGCAATCACCGACGAGATTACGAAGATGGTCATACCGATAATGAGCAAGCGACGACGGCCGAAGCGGTCAGAAAGTGCACCAAACACCAGGATCAATGCAGCGAAGACGAGGGTATAAGACTCCTGAACCCACTGCACCTGAGTGCTGGTAATTCCAAGGTCTTCAATGATCGAAGGAATCGACACATTGATAATGGTCGAGTCAACAATGATGAGCGAAACAGCAAGGCTGATAAACAGCAGGCCGAACCAGCGTGTACGTGGAGAAGTCATTGTTTCAATCTACTCCAGCCTACGGGCGCGTAGGCTGAAGCGCGGAGGGAGTTGGTCATGTCTATGCACGAGCAAGAAAATGCTCAATCTGATGCGCCTCCCTCTTCGCATCACCCCACCCGTAATTCGGTGAGGGGTAAGGGGTACTTCCGTCGGCTAGGACCGGGCATTGTCACGGGCGCTGCTGATGATGATCCCTCGGGAATCGGAACCTATTCTCAGGTGGGTGCCGCCACGGGTTTCCGCCTGTTATGGAGTGCTCCTGTCCTTCTTCCTCTCGCTTTTGCGGTGCAGGAAGCGTGTGCTCGTATCGCACTGGTAACCGGCCATGGTCTTGCCGGGGTCATCAAGGCCCGGATGCCCAGGCCGATTCTGTATTTATGTCTGGCACTGGTGGTCGTGGCGAACACGGTCAATATTGCTGCTGACTTGGGTTCTATGGCCGCTGCACTTCAGTTACTTGTTCCGGTTCCCCAGGTGTTGGGCGTCGTACTTTTTGCCACTGTCATCGTGTTGGCAGAGGTATTCGTTCCGTATCACCGGTATGCCAAAATTTTGCGGTGGCTCTGTCTTTCGCTGCTGGCTTACTTCGCGGTGATGTTCGTGGCACAGGTCGATTGGGCACAAGTTGGCAGAGATCTCTTCCTACCCCAGTTCGACTGGACTAAGGGGGATATTGCACTTCTCATTGCCATTGCAGGAACCACCATCTCTCCCTACTTGTTCTTCTGGCAATCTGCCGAAGAAGTGGAAGAGCGCCGGATCACAACCCACTATCGGGTCTCTAAGGCTCACATCCAAGCCATGCGTGGAGATGTGTTTGCTGGAATGGCCACCGGTGTCTTTGCGATGGCAGCCATCATGATTACTGCGGCAGCAACTCTGCACAAAAACGGCATCACCGATATTCAAACAGCTGAACAAGCAGCACAAGCACTGGTCCCTATCGCCGGAGACTATGCCGGCGTGCTGTTCTTGTTGGGCATCCTCGGAACAGGTTTGCTCAGTGTTCCGGTATTGGCGGGGGCAAGCTCCTATGCCATGGCGGAAACCTTCGGTTGGCGAGAGAGCCTTGAAAAGCGCCCCAGCCAGGCACGAGCGTTCTATGCCGTGATCTTTTTGTCGATACTGGTCGGTCTCACCTTGAACTTGCTCGGTTTGAATCCCATGCAGTTCTTGCTCATTGCCGCCATCACGAACGGACTGGCAGCACCGATACTGATGGCCGTGATTTGGTGGATTGCCTCGGATGAAAAGTTGCTGGGCAAATGGAAGAGTCCGCTGTGGTCGAGGGTCCTGTTGGGTATTGCAACGATCGCAATGGCACTGCTACCACTGCTGTGGGTTTTAGCTCCCTAGGAAGCCACTTCTTCTTTGTGCTTCTTCTTGCTGAAAACGAAGAGGTAGAGGATCTCGAGGATTCCTGCGGTGTTCAGAATGAACAGCACCACGAACCAGGGCACCGACTTAAGTGAGCCAGCGCGGTAGAGGGCAAAGCCCTTCCAGATGGAACTCCACAGCACGAGTGCCAGGATGAGTCCAAATACGCCGGGTTGTTCTGCGAGGAGGCCTTGATCAGTGTTCATAGCTCAATTCTAGGAACTTGATCCTGTTAGCCGGCTGAATGAAGTGCTAACGTCACAACCGTGAGCACAACGTCGCGCAAAATCACTGCCCTTGTCCGCTGGGGAATTTCTGCGTGGGTACTCGCAGCAATTGTGACCCAGATCTGGTCCGAAGTGGCCAATGATGCCTTCTATCCGGAGAAGTACTTCAGCTACTTCACCATTCAGTCCAGCCTGATAAACATTGTGGCTTTTGCTGTTGGCGGGTACTTGGCATGGACCACGGTTCGTGACACCAGGCTGTTCACGATTGTTCGCGTTTCGGTCTTCTCCTATGCGATTGTGACCGGCGTTGTCTATAACGTGTTGCTGAGGAACATCCCTTCCGAAGGCTATGAACCACCTGCCTGGTGCAATGAAAGTACCCATGTGTGGGTTCCTGTTGTCATCGTGCTGGAGTGGCTGTTTTCCTCCGGCCGCATTTCTTTACGTATCCGAGCAATGTGGTGGGCACTTCTTTATCCATTGGGCTGGGTGGCGTTCACCGTCATTCGCGGAATGATCACCGGATGGTGGCCTTACCCCTTCCTCGAGCCAGATGGACCTAACGGAGTAGGCGGCGTCGTTGCTTACATTCTGGGTATCGCCACCTTTATGGCCATCAACGCTTTTATTGCACTGATCATCGCCCGCACGTGGGCTAAGTTGCGCAAGCAACCCCTGCATCCCTAAGCAGTTACCGCTTGTTTACCTGCGAGTTCTAGGCTGGAACTATGAGCCCCAACAGCGACGGAACCTTCGACACCGCCGAGATTCTCAAGGCGACCTTCACCGCCGAGGATCTTCTTGACGATGATGCACCGAAGACTCTCGCAGAAGATGACGCGTGGCGTCAGGGCTTCCCCTATGACACCAAGCTGACGCGCAAAGAATATGACCACCGCAAGCATGTGTTGCAGGTGGAGCTATTGAAGCTCCAGGTCTGGATTAAAGAAACAGGTCAACGTGTCATCATCGTGTTCGAAGGCCGTGATGCTGCCGGCAAGGGTGGAACCATCAAGCGCTTCATGGAACACATGAACCCTCGCGGTGCTCGTGTTGTTGCTCTCGAAAAGCCCACAGAGCGTGAACGCAGTCAGTGGTATTTCCAGCGTTATGTTGAGCATCTCCCAGCAGCAGGCGAGCTCGTCATGTTTGACCGCTCTTGGTATAACCGTGCCGGTGTTGAACGCGTCATGGGTTACTGCACTGATGAGCAGTATGACGAGTTCATTCGCTCCACCCCGGAGTTTGAGCGCATGCTCGCCCAATCCGGTATCAAGATTTTCAAGTTCTGGTTCTCTGTTGGTGAAGCAGAACAGCGACGCCGCTTTTTAGAGCGTCGCACTGACCCGGTCAAGCGTTGGAAGCTCTCACCCACAGACCTCGCTTCCCTGGATAAGTGGGATGCCTATACCGAGGCAAAGGAAGCGATGTTTCTTGCGACCGATACAGATGTTGCACCATGGACTGTCGTGAAGTCGAATGATAAGAAGCGTGCTCGTTTGGAAGCCATGAAGTGGGTTCTCAACGCCTTTGATTACGACGGCAAAGACAATGACGTGATTGGCCCGAATGATCCCCTCGTGATCGGAAGCCCAGCAGAGGTCTACGACCAGGGCGAGACGCCCACCACAGCAATTCCGGTCGTGAAGAAGCTACGTTAACTATGCCGTTTGATGTGAAGCTCACAGACATCTCCATTTCTCTATCTGGAGATGACGAGCTTCGGGGCGTGCTAGCTGTTCCTGAAGGAGCGGGACCATTTCCTGCCGTGGTGATGGTGCATGAAGTATTCGGCATCGACGAGTCCATGCGCTCGCAGATTACCCGGATGGCCAGTGCGGGTTATCTGGTGCTGATGCCTGATCTGTTTAGCCGTGGAGGAATGCGCAAGTGCCTCAAGGCAACCTTTCGTGCACTGGTGGACGGCGTGGGTCAGGCTTATGTGGATGTGGAGGCAGCCAAGCAGCTCTTGCTCTCTCGTCCCGATTGCACAGGCAAGATCGGTGTGGTCGGCTTCTGCATGGGCGGCGGCTTTGCGCTCCAACTCGTGAGCAAGGGCTATGACGCTGCCGCCGTGAACTACGGTCAAGCAGCTAAAGATCTTGATGCTCAACTGGCAGGATCTTGTCCCATCGTGGCAAGTTTCGGCGGCAAGGATATGTCTCTCAAGGGAGCTGGCCCCAAGCTGGAAGCTGCGCTGACCAAGGCGGGCATTCCTCACGATGTAAAGGTCTATCCTGAAGCGTCACACGCGTTTATGAACCCCACCCAAGCAGGTCCTAAAGCACTGCGACCCTTCATGAACACCGTCGTCGGATTCAAACCCCGACCCGTCGAAGCAGCAGATGCGTGGTCACGCATCGAAGCCTTCTTCGGCGAACATCTGGTCTAAAAGCTCAAGGTAAACTTCAAGGGTGACCATTCCCTTGATGCCAGCACGTTCTCAAGCACTGATGACAGCACTTTCAGAACGAGTGGTGATTGCTGATGGTGCCATGGGAACCATGTTGCAGGATCAAAACCCCAGCATGGAGGACTTCCAGCAACTTGAGGGTTGCAATGAGATTCTCAACGTCAGCCGTCCCGACATTGTGGCATCTGTTCACGACGCATATTTCGAAGCTGGAATCGACTGCGTCGAGACCAACACGTTCGGCGCGAACTGGTCCAACCTGGGTGACTACGGCATCGAAGATCGCATCACCGAACTTGCTCAAGCAGGTGCTGAGATTGCCCGTGCCAGTGCTGAGAAGTTTGAAGCACAAGACGGACGCATGCGGTGGGTGCTCGGCTCGATGGGGCCTGGTACCAAGCTCCCCAGCCTTGGCCACACCACCTATGCCAACCTCAAGGCAACTTTCGCTGAGCAGGCAGTTGGCCTGATTCGCGGTGGTGCAGATGCTTTTCTGATTGAAACTTCACAGGATCTGCTCCAGACCAAGTCTGCCGTCAACGGTTGCAAGCAAGCCATCGAAGAAGAAGGCATCAAATTGCCCATCTTCGTCGAGGTCACGGTGGAAACCACCGGCACCATGTTGATGGGTTCTGAAATTGGCGCTGCGCTGACCACCCTCGAGCCTCTGGGTATCGACATGATCGGCCTGAACTGTGCAACGGGTCCTGCCGAGATGAGCGAGCACCTACGTCAGCTGTCGAAGTACTCGACGGTCCCCATCATGGTGATGCCGAATGCGGGTCTGCCCGAGCTCACCGCAGATGGCGCACGTTACCCACTCGGTCCAGAAGAACTTGCCACTGCCCATGAACAGTTTGTGAAAGAGTTCGGTTTGGCTCTGGTCGGTGGCTGTTGTGGCACTACCCCTGCACACCTCAAGGCCGTTGTTGACCGCGTCGGGGGCATGAAGCTGACCCCGCGCAAACCTGAACACGATGCCGGTGTTGCCAGCCTCTACCAGCACGTTCCCTTCACACAGGACAACGCATTCCTCGCCATTGGTGAGCGCACCAACGCCAACGGTTCCAAAGCATTCCGCGAAGCGATGCTCGAAGGCCGCTGGGATGACTGTGTAGACATTGCTCGCCAGCAAGTGCGCGACGGTGCTCACCTGCTCGATGTGTGTGTCGACTACGTCGGCCGCGATGGCACCGATGACGCCCGCGAAATCGTGTCACGATTCGCGAGTGCGTCCACGTTGCCACTCGTGATGGACTCCACCGAACCTGCTGTGCTTCAGGCAGGTATGGAACTCATCGGGGGCCGCCCCGTCATCAACTCGGTGAACTTCGAAGATGGCGATGGTGCCACCTCACGCTTTGGTCGAATCATGCCCTTGGTGAAAGAACACGGCGCAGCCGTGATCGCTCTCACCATTGATGAAGAGGGTCAGGCTCGCACCACCGCGGACAAGGTTCGTATCGCCAGCCGTCTCGTGGACACTCTGGTCAACGACTGGGGCATGCGAGTCGATGACATCATCGTGGATGCGTTGACCTTCCCAATTGCGACCGGACAGGAAGAAACACGTCGCGACGCCATAGAGACCATCGAAGCCATTCGCCAGATCACCGCAAAATACCCCGGCATCCACACGACCTTGGGTGTTTCCAATGTCTCCTTTGGTTTGAACCCTGCTTCGCGTGCTGTTCTGAACTCGGTCTTCATTCACGAAGCCGTCGAGGCAGGCCTCGACTCCGCCATCGTGGATGCGGCCAAGATTGTTCCCCTGGCGTCGATTCCTGAAGACCAGCGCAAGGTTGCCCTGGATCTGGTCTGGGACCGCCGTGAATACGATGCTGATGGCAACGTCACCTATGACCCCCTCTCCACCATGCTCGATCTCTTTGATGGTGTGGACTCTGCCAGCCTCAAGGATGCCCGAGCAGCTGAACTCGCAGCACTTCCCGTTGGAGAGCGTCTGGAACGTCGCATCATTGACGGTGAAGGTAAGGGTCTTGAAGAAGACCTCGACCTGGCCCGCGCCAACGGGGTGAGTCCACTCGAAATCATCAATGATCACCTGCTTGCCGGTATGAAAATTGTGGGCGAGCGCTTCGGTAGTGGTGAAATGCAGTTGCCTTTCGTGTTGCAATCTGCTGAAGTGATGAAGACAGCTGTTGCCCTGCTTGAGCCTCACATGGAAAAGAGTGACGAAGCAGGCAAGGGAACCATTGTTCTGGCCACCGTCCGTGGCGATGTCCACGACATTGGTAAGAATCTGGTCGACATCATCCTGACCAACAACGGTTATGACGTCATCAACATTGGCATCAAGAAAACCATTAACGAGATTATTCAGGCTGCTGAAGAGAACAATGCCGATGTCATCGGCATGAGTGGTTTGCTGGTCAAGAGCACCGTGGTGATGAAAGAGAACCTCGAAGAGCTTCAAAACCGTGGCTTGGGCACCAAATGGCCCGTTATTCTCGGTGGCGCTGCACTGACCCGCACCTTCGTAGAAGACGACCTTGCTTCTGTGTTCAATGGCACCGTGCGCTACGCGCGCGACGCCTTCGAAGGCCTGGCCCTCATGGAGCCACTGGTTGCCATTGCCCGCGGAGCAGATCCTGACTCGGTGGGCCTTCCTGCACTCAAGAAGCGCATCCACAAGAAGAGCTTGCTCGAAGTCACTGAACCTGAAAACATGCCAGCACGCTCTGATGTGGCACTCGATAACGCTGTTCCTACGCCTCCATTCTGGGGAACGCGCATTGTGAAGGGCATCGCCCTTGCTGATTACGCCGCATTCCTGGATGAACGTGCCACATTCATGGGCCAGTGGGGCCTCAAGCCTAGCCGTGCTGATGATGGTGTCAGCTATGAGGAGCTCGTGGAGACCGAAGGTCGACCACGCCTGCGCTACTGGCTCGACCGCATCTTGGCCGAGGGCATCATGGATGCCTCGGTTGTCTATGGTTACTTCCCTGCAGTGTCTGAAGGTGATGACCTTGTCATCCTCAACCACGGTGATGACCCGGAAGGAATTCTGGGTCAACCAGGACTTTTAGCACCTGACGGTGGCTCGGCAGACCTGCCTGGTGGGGGAGCGATCGGAACCGATCGTCTGCGCTTCACCTTCCCGCGTCAGCGACGCGATCGTCACCTATGCCTGTCCGACTTCGTCAAGTCACGTGAAAGTGGCCAGATTGACGTTGTGGGCTTCCAATTGGTCACCGTGGGTGCCACGGTGGACACATTCACCGCCAAGATGTTCGCCGAAAACTCCTACCGCGACTATATGGAACTCAATGGCCTCGCCATGCAGCTCACTGAGGCTCTGGCTGAGTTCTGGCACTCGCGTACCCGTGAAGAACTGGGATACAAGGCCGAAGACCCCGAAGATCTAGCCGGAATGTTCAAGTTGGACTACCGCGGAGCCCGTTTCTCCCTCGGTTACCCAGCATGCCCAGACATGGAAGATCGCAAGAAGGTTGTGGAGCTGCTGCGCCCTGAGCGCGTGGGTGTTGTCCTCTCTGAAGAACTCCAACTCCACCCCGAGCAGTCCACAGATGCCTTGGTCTTCCACCACCCCGAGGCTAAATACTTCTCCGTTTAGCCCACTCAGACGATTATTCGTTAAGACAGCCCGAAAGGGCTGTTTTGTGTACCCACAAACACAATTACAAATTTGTACATAAAAAATACACAAATTTATGTACACATTTGATAACCTAACAACGTGTGGTACTCAAATCCCGACGTCATCGTCAGCGTGGCCGATGCACGTGAGAACTTTTCGAAGATTCTGAAGACATTTCGGGCAGATCCGAACGCTCTTCCTGTGGTTTTGGGCGCACACCGCAAACCTGAGGCGGTCATTGTTCCCTATAAGGAATACATGGCTGGCCGAAGGGTGCTCCTCGGAGGTGCGGGCAATGTCAGCATGGAGGCACTCGGTGAGATGAGTGAGGTGCTCCACAAGCTCGCTGCGATGAACAACATTGATGAGCTGGCTATCTTTGGCCCGGCACTGACGGACTCACTAGGCGAAGATGACGCCCTGGACATGCTTGTGGGACCAAACCCCAGTGCGACCTACTTTGATCTGGTTCAGTTCGCCACCGAAATGGAGCTTGTCCTGCGCAGATTCGTCAATGTGGTGAACCGCGATGGATTACACCCCATTGCTGACGCCCACACGCTCGAAGAAGCGGTTTATATCTAGAGTTTTGCTCTACGGAGTGCTTTCAGGGCGGGAACGCCAATAAGCGCAAGGCCTATACCTGTGGTCAATGCCCGCACGGTGTCCCAGGTGAGAGTGGATGTCACCAGGGTATAAACCCCAAAGCGACTGAGGTTATCGGTCAGTGACCCGGCGGGCAGATAACTAATAGACGTTTCTGGTCCAACACCAAAGGGCCAGAACCAGAGGTTCATCAGTGCCCCGAAGAGATATGACGCAATAACACCGTAAGCAATGAGCCACATAATCTCTCGGCGTCGGGCTGCCTTGTCAGCAACACCGGTGATGCGCCCTGGAATCAAGCCAGCTCCGGCGCCAACCCAACCCGCAGCAAACATCTGGAATGCCGTCCAGGGGCCAAAGCCTCCCCACAATATAGAAGACAGCGCGATGGTGAGCATTCCGAGCAGGAAACCAAACCGGGCACCATACGCTCGTCCACCCAGAATCAGAATGATGAAGACGGCTTCGAAACCGCCCACTCCGGTGCTGGCAATACGAACAGCCGCTCCCACGGCGGCAAGCAATCCAAGAAGTGCCAATGTCTTCGAGCTAGAAACAGCACCATCCAGTAGCAACGAAATAACCACGATCAATGCAGGAACGAGCGCAAACACCACAACGGGAACAGCTGCCTGAGCCTGTTGGGGAAGAGCCGTGGCAAAGAGAGGCCACGCAAATGCACTCGCCGCAAGGACTGTGGCAATAATGACAAAACCATTCTTGACATTGAGGCGTTCAATCATGCGGTCACCTCGTCTGGAACGAGTGCACCCTCACGAATCGCAAGAACACGGCAACCCAGGTCTGCAACAAAAGCCTCATCGTGGGAAGCATAAAGAACGGCAGTTCCTGTCTCGGCAACACAGCGCAGGACCTCTGCCATGGCTTCACGTGAAATAGCATCAAGTCCGCGGGTGGGCTCATCGATGAGGACAACCTGAGGCTTCCACGCCAGTTGAAGTGCAATAGCCAGTGCCACTTGGGTTCCTGCAGACAAATCACGGGGATGAACGCTGAGTAACTCAGGAGATTCTTCGGTCGCCAGGATAGACCAGAAGGTCATCGCGGTGAGTCCGCTGTGTTTGTGGCCAGCAAGTGAATCAGCTCGAGAAAGCTCCTCTTCGAGGGTCTCTGTAATGAAGAGGGAGCTCACGTTCTCGGGAACAAGACGGAAGATGTTCTGCGAGGGAGCTGTAGCAGCCAAGGCATGGAGCAGGCTCGACTTCCCTACTCCGTTGGCACCGGTGATGGCGAGCATCTCACCAACATGGAGTGAGAGCGAAACATCTTGAACAAGTTCACGGCTGCCCTGGACCACGGAAATGTTGCTCACCTGGAAGATCTCATCTGATCCCACAACAGGAAGTGAACGGGCAGGCAGCGTGTCCACATCCGAACCCCATTGGCCTGAACACACCTCTCCAGAACTCACCGAAAGCCACTGTGGTGTGAGGCGTTCGAGTTCGGAGGTGTGGTGCTCTGCCATCACGATGGTGAGTTGTTGGGATGTCTGGAGTTCGGCCAGAAGAGTGACCAGGTCAGCCCGAGAGTCTCGGTCTAGATCGGCAAGAGGTTCATCCAGAAGAAGAATGGGTGGGTGCAATGCCAGTGCTGCAGCGATGGCAACGCGAGTAGCTTCTCCCGCAGAAAGAAGTTCAATGGGCTGGTCAGCGTAGGCCTCCAGAGAGAACTGAGCGAGGAGTACCTCAGCACGATTAGAGGCTTCACCTCTGGTGTGACCACTGACGCGCAGTCCGAACTCCAGCTCCTCACGAGCAGTTGCGGCGGCAAAACTGAGACGAACGTCTTGGGCAACATACCCAATCAACCCTGCGGTGAGGCGAGGAGGGGTGAGGTTTCGATCGACCACACCCACGGTGAGTGTTCCTGTGGTGTGACCGTTGTGGAAGTGCTGGCTCAGACCCGCAATGCTTTCGAGGACTGCTGTCTTGCCCGACCCGGTCTGTCCGGTGAGAACAGTGATCTCACCTGCAGGGATGGTGAGGGTGACGTCGTTGAGAACGGTCTTGTTGCCGTAACGAAGTGTGAAGTGATCTAGTTCGATCGAAGTCGAATCATTCACTGACGCTGGCTTGCCTGCCCCAAAGCCACGCAGATCCATGGCGGCTGCCAGAGCAACAGCTCGCTCAATGGTGTGCTCCAGAAGTGGAACAAGGAAAGCTGTGCGTGATCGAACACCACGGAGTGTGCGAGCTGTGCCCAGTTGTTTGACCTGGTGAATCAGGGTGGGGTAGCTGGACAGTGCAATAGCGAGTGCCGTTCCGATGGAGCGGCCATAACGCAACGCTGACATCGCAGGCAGTAGCTTCCGCACATCCACCAGCGCGCTAAGGAAACCACAGACCACGATGACGAGGGCAAAAGGAACAGCAAGACTTGCTGCTTGTCCAATGGCCTGCCAGCTGAAACTTCCGAAGACCAGGCGGTAGATAATGCGCAACAGGATGAAAACAGCAGCAAACGTCAGGCTCACCCAGAAGGGAGCCCAACGTCCGCGGCTGTGAGAGATCATTCGACTACAGGAGTAGGAGTGCTGTCGCCGGTGGTGAAGACGAGACCAAGGGACTCGCCCTTCTTAACCGTGAGGTCGCCAAGCCCCGCCTGGGCGTAGTCCCACGAGGCAGCGTCAGAGCTCTTCTGCCAGAGTGCCCAGTAGGCGTAAGCAGGTGGCATATCTGCACAGCTCTCCGTGAACTCAGCCTGGCCCTCCACCACAACAGGTTCGGTGGGTGAAGGCAGACCATTCACGCGGCAGACAATGGCATCGCCATACGTCGCAGTTCCTTCGGTAGTGAAACCAGCGTCGTGGACAACATCGATAGCTTTGGCGGAAGAACCCGTGATCTCGATGCACTGCGAGCTGTTGGTGCCATCGAGGATGCCGAAGTTCACCACAACTTCAACACCGTCGCATGATGCTGTGGTGCTAGTGGCTTCTGTTGTGGTTGCAGCACAACCAGCAAGCAGAAAAGAGGTTGCTGCAACAAGAGCAACAGCAGAGCGAGCGCGGAATAGTTTCATTTCTTCTCCAGAGGTTTCACAATGATGTGCGCAGCTGGAGGCTTCCGTGATGTGCGCGGTAGTGCAAGTTTATCCCGAGAGCTACCCAGGGACAGACATAAGATGAGCACATGACTGAACGTGAACTTCTCGAACTCTGGAACAAGAATCGTCAGCAGATTGTGGTGTCCCAAATGGCGCCGACGTTTCTGCTCATTGTGACCGTGGGTCTGATCACTCTCGGTCTCGCAGGCGGGCCACTGTTTTTGAGCCTGGCCACCCTTGGCATTCTGCTTGCGTCAGGAATCTTGGGCGCTCTCGTTCAATACGCCAGTGCGACAGAGGCCATGGCAGTTGCCGCCGATTTGGCACTCGTGAAGTCACCTTCGGCAGCTAGCCGTCAGGTGGTCAAGTTTGCGCCCTGGCTCAACGTCGTGCGGTTTGTTACTCCCGCCATCTTCACGCTGATTTTCTTGCTCTTGGCCTCAATCTTGATGATGGGCTAGAAGCCGAAGTCTCCAAAGTCACCAAATCCGGCATCGCCGAACCCAGCATCACCAAAACCGCCACCATCGGCGGAGATGGTTTCTGCTCCACCAAAATCTGATCCAGTATCTGCGCCGGTATCAGCACCGCTGTCACTGGCCATATCTCCGCCCCTATCCATAGGCATGAAAGCACTCATCAGTGCTGAAGCGATGACGTAGCCAGCGACGCTTCCCAGAAGAGAGCTGGCAAACATGGAACCAAAGCCAGGACCGTTTTGTCCTGCCTGGCCGAGTGTGCGTTCCATGGTTCCGGGCTGGCGCATCTCGGAACGAGTAGCTGAGACCGCAAGCGCACGAGGCTCGTCGCTCAGAGGTGCCTCGCCCGCAGGGGCGTCCGCGCTGAGCTGGGTAAACAACATCTTGCGCTGCTCTGGGGTGAGTTTGGCGAAGGCTTCTTCGTGCACCTGCTCGATAGCTTCGGGCGAGGCCGTGCGCAGCAGATAGCGGTAACGCTCAACCGCAATCTCGTCTTGGTTGCGTGTAGCTGAAGCCTGACGGACCTGATTGGTTGTCTGGCGGTACTCCTCGTCAGAGTTGGTTCCAAAGAGTCTGTCCAGAAATCCCATGTGATAAGGATAAAAAAATTAACTGTGAGAGAGCTGGGCATTCTTAAAGGTTTAGTAATTAACGCGATTTCTCTTACGTGACCGGAGCACTATAAGTGCCCCAACCGTTGAAATAACTACTGCGACAGTAAGAAGATTCGACACTTCAACGCCGCCTCCGGTGTTGGCCAATGACACTGTAGCCACAGGGGTAGGTGCTGACGTAGGTGTAGGAGTCGCAACTGGTATTCCCCAGCCGATGTAGTCAATGAGAGGATCTAATCCTCTGGTCAGGCGACCTGTGAATACAGAAAACTCCTGAACCTGCGATTGGGCGTCGGCAACAGCGTTAGCCGAACTTGTAAACGGTGATGCAGGAATATTCATGTTGACGAATTGAATAAAGTGCAAGCTCTCTCCTGCAGGAACGATACGTTGGCCGTATTGGGTCCTTAAATCTCCATCTATATTGGCGTTACCCCCGGCAGTAATGTTGTGCTGTGCCGCATTTCCGGTGCGGGCCCAAGAGATAGTTTGAACAATCGAGTCTCCATTGTTCATTGCTGAAATGAACCAGGTGTCATTTGTTGCAAGCGCACTGTTTCCACCAGAAGACGTGATGAACGTATTGCTCCCCGTCGAGTCATAGACGTAGTTTTCAGCATATTGATAGGTATACAAATCGTTGAAAGTAAAGTCTGAACCAGAGTCATTGCTGAGGATGAGCTCTTCGCGAAGCAACCAGCCATTGTCCTCTACCCCGTAAATTCTGAATCGGAGTTGAGCAAAAACACTCGTGTTTGTTCCAAGCTCATAACGGGGGCATTCAATGACGATGTCGCCATCGGATTGTGTCGAAACTTGTGACGTTGATTCATTAGGGCAATAGACAAAATCATGACCACTTTGGAATAGGTCGTTGTTGTTATTGATGAAAAATTCCAAGGGGTAATAAATCGAGTGGTTCCCGTCAAAATGCCGTGAAGTATCGGTTCCTTGGGCGATACCGAAATTGTCAAATTGCCACAGTGCTCCACCGAAAGTAAATTCCCCAAGGTTGGGCCATGGATCCGCGAAGGCTGGTGTGCTACCAAAGCTCCACACGAAAGCAAGTAATGCTGAAACTACTGCGGAAAACTTTTTACTCACGTCGGTTCCCTATTCTCAAAGCAAATATCGGGCAGCAGGCAAGTTTGGTACTGAGAAACTCACGCTGCTACAGATGATGGAAGCATGGAGAAAATGAGCTTTGTTAAAAATCCTTGGTTTACCCAGCTTCTGCAACCAGGGCAGTAGACCAGGGCAGAGATGCTTTCAATGTGGTTTGGTGTGCATCTTGTGTGAGTGACCATTTGGTACACAACTGGTTGAAAATCTCTGTTCCATGACCAGCCCCATTGGCACGCAAGTTCTCCAGCGAAGTCTTTGCCGCTAGTGCCCTGTCGTTAGTAATTGTGAGTTCTAGCGTTGCGAGGTCAACCCTTTCTCCAGTTGGAGGGATTACCCCACTAATGGCTACATTCATCGCCTGATCATGTTTGACCGAATTCAATACCGCTTCACGAATAATTTCGATGCACGAAGTCTTGGCCGTTGCGTCTTCCTCGGCCGCTCTAAGAAAATCACTTGGGATATCTACGTCAATCTTGAGACTGTGAGCCCAGATTTGTTGAAGTGATTCAACGAATGCATTTAATGAGGTTTCAGCTTGGGGGCTCATTAGAGCACTCTGACAACTTTCGGATAAATATTTGAGCTTGGATGCTAGTTCGTTTTTATTGGGTGCTACTAAGTCGATTTCGAGTGCCACGGCGATGATTCGAGCCTGAATATCACCATGTACTAGTCTTGCCAACCGACTTTTCTCCACCCAAATAAGTTGACTTAAACGAGAATTCATCCATTCCACTGTGTGAATGGCATCTTCGAGTTGAGTCAAAATTTTGGAGCGCTCCAAGGTAACTGTTCTCATCGATGCCCCTAGAAGGAGAACCCCAAATTCGACAAACATAATCAGAATTCCGACAAATATATTTTCAAGTTGAAGGAGTGATTGTGACACGACTGTATTAATTACTGCCGAAGACAACATGAGAAAAACCACTACAAACACAGCTGCGAATGTGCCTAAGTGCGGCTTGAAAAACTTAAATACGGTGTTCGATATGAACAAAAGTCCGCTCAGCACCAAGATCCCAACCGCTGACGACAGCAGGGTCTCAGAAATCCCCATCAACCACGTATTGATGAAAAAACTAGACATCCCAACAATGATCGGCATCAATTTGTATTCGAAGGGGTTTGAATCCACGAGCCGAGAAAGCAAATCTTTGAAGCTAATATTCGATACCGGTTTAGAAATTGAATATTCCTCAGTGTGCGCTGAGGCCTGAATAACAGTGGATGAAAGCGGACGAACCACTTCATCCACAAGTCGTTTCAGCTCCAACGATGCTTGGGAGCTGGAGTACTCCAATTCAATCTGTCGAAATGCTTTATTTAGTGAGCCTCGAACAGAAGACAAAATTGTATTTCTGAGCTCTTCAAACGTTCGCTTTTCTTGGAGTTCGAGCTCATTTACGTCCTCGAGTTGAGAACGCAGCGCAGTGAGTTCTTTGTGAAATTTTTGCGTCTCGCTAATAGCGATAGAGAAAGCCAAAGTAATTAACATCCACACAATTGCTGCCGTGAGGAATCGAACGGGTATTGAAGGAAAGATTTCAATTGAAAACATTGCCGTCGAAACGACTTTAAAAACAATTGGGAAACTAGATGAAACGAGGAGAACAAAGAACCACGAAGTGAAGGCCGCTTGGCCAAATGTTCTTCCTCTGATGAATACACGATTAGCAACCAGAATGAGTAAACCTTGAATTGCCAGGGTGACTCCGAGGATTATCTGCCACGTAATCCTGCTGTATCCGATGCTTTCTACAAGCAATTCGGGGCTCAACATAAGAAGGCCAATAGACATCCACATAAAGGACTGCCACGTGAAAGGTTGGGCTGAATTTAGCTGCCCAAGCAATCTATTCATCTATACCCTGTAAGCCGGTAATGGATGTGTACAGCATTGTTGCTTGAACTCTGAGGCTAGTAGCTACATTTCGCTTGAGTTTCAGCGATTTGTATATTCTTCCGATGAGTTGCTCAGTTGATTGAAGTGAGGTGCCGCGGCGTTTGGCAATTTCCTGGTTACTCAATCCACTGGCAATCAGAGCTAAGACTTCGCGTTGTTGACGAGTTAGTGACGTTAACTCATTGTGTTGAGCTATAGGAAATGTCTCACTTGGATCAACGTCCCTGAGAACTTCTTCGATAGCTTGAACAAGCATTTCTGGATGAGAAATATCTCTCTTTCCTAAATACGCGATTTTTTGTAAGTCGCGTATTGAGTCAGGCAATGCAACGTAATTAGAGAGAACTACAAATGCCAAATGCGGATATGAATTCCTCAAGGCATGAATCAAATCAATCCCCGTGGGGCCGGCACCTAAGGAAATATCAACTACCAAAACGTCAGGATCAAAACTATGGGCAAGTGTGGCTGCCTCTGATGCAGATCCGCAGGAAGCAACATGAAAGCCAGAATGCTCAAGGAAACTTGCTATGAGATTTCTCGTGAGCTGTTCGTCTTCAACTAAAAGAAGGCGTCTTCTGAAGTCTTTGCCCAGATCTCCCATGTCCACGATTCTATGTTGTGCAAATTGCTACTTCTGTGCCTCTATTGAGCGCCCAAGAGCCACCTACAAGTTCAAAGCGCTTCATCCGTGAAGAAGATAGATAAATCAAAAGCCCCTGAAATGCAGGGGCTTTCGCTGGTGGCTCCGACGGGCGTCGATCCCGTGACCTCACGATTTTCAGTCGTGCTCGGTATGAATCTCATCGATAGTGGTGAATCACAATCCCTTTATTTATATGGATAGTTGGCGAGATTCAATCAGGTGGCTACGCGGCAATTTCTGAACAAATGTGGGCAAAATGTGGGCAAATCATATTTGTTCAGCAACCTTACCGACTTAGCTAACAGTGCCCGGGTCACAGCATGCTTGACCCAGTCGCGAGCAGCAACGACCTTAATCTACGTTGCGCGCCAGATGCCACCCCTGCCCACATTGTGTGTAAGGAGTACCTCACCTGCAGCATTGACAACTTCAACGCGACCAGCAGAAGCGATCTTGAAGATCTTGTCGCAGCTGCCGCATTCCTCGGCTGCCAGCGTCATGGTGAAGCAAACCATGAATACTCCTGACCATGGTTTCTCAGCGAAAAGTAGGAAATAAGTTTTATCAATCCATTTCGATGACGCCGCTCCGCGAAGATTGCCGGCTATTGCCTCCGACGAAGCCTGAAAACATCAAAAAGCACGCGCAGCGTGAGAACACCGGTAACCATGACGAGGAGATAACCGAAGAGTTGGAACAGTGTCAACGTGTCATTAATCGGTGGACCACCATTACTAATCAGAAGCATGGTTGCCATGATTCCGTTAGCCCCTCCCAGGAACGCGACCACAACCAGGTTCACTAAATCGCGGATCAAAGACCGATCTCTGCGGTCAGCAAATAACCGCACATTCACACTGAGGCGACCCTCACTCAGCGAGGAGGTGATGTTGTCAATACGCTGCGGAAATCTGCGCAACAGCGGAAGAAACGATTGAACTTCCTCCTGAAGCATCGACGCAATCCCCTTTGGTGAGAACGTTTCCTTCACGCGCACCTGAGCGAACTCAGTCGCCGCTTTGAGGAGCTCGAATTCCGGGGAGAGCACACGTAACGTGCCTTCTACCGTTGCCACTGCACGAAACGCCCCACCTAGTTCGGTGGGAACACTAATTCGGTTCACAGAGAGTAAGCGCACCATATCCGTGAACACGTTCACATCCAATGCGGCACCGGGACCAAGCTTGGTGGCAAGAAAAGCTCCAATTTCTCTGCGAAGTGCCCTCTCATCGATATCGTCAGGAAGTTCAACGAATTCGATCAGGGCATCAGAGAAAGCTGCGACGTCCGAGCGATAGAAGGCGACCAAAAGCTCCCCGATTTGAGCTCGAAGTTGAGAATCCAATCGACCCACAGCACCAAAGTCGAGCAGTACAATTTCACCGTCGAGGCGCAGAATAATGTTTCCCGGATGCAGATCCGCATGGAATATTCCATCGTCAATGATTTGAGTAAGTATTGAGTTCAGAAGTCGTTTGGCCTGATGTTCACGCTGGGTAGCGGAGAACGTTTCGAGGGTCCGGGGATCACTGAGTGTGCTTCCGTGCACCATTTCCATCACGAGGACTTTTGATGTGCACAGCTGTGGCGTATGTGCCGGAATACTCAACCTGTCATCAAGTGGGTGGGTGGTTTGTGCTGCTGCCATAGCCGCCATGTTGGAAGCTTCTATCCGAAAGTCCAACTCCGACAACAAACTCTCAGAAAACCCTTCCGCGAGCACGGCGGTACCTAGATCTTTGCCCCAGTCCGTATCGCGTTCAATGCGGCGGGCAATCCGCAAAATGATGTCAATATCACGCTCGATCAGGGGAACAATTCCAGGTCGCTGCACCTTAACGGCAACCTCAGTACCATCAAGCAGTGTCGCTTTATGCACCTGGCCAATCGAGGCTGCCGCAAGTGGTTCTTCATCAAAACTGGCAAAGTTATTTTCCAAGGGAGCTGATAGCTCCAGTTCTATTTGCTCTCGAATCTCGGGCCAGGGGGCAGATGGAACACGCTGTTGCAACCGTGAAAGTTCCAAAAGGAATTCCGTGGGCAAAAGATCACTTCGGGTTGACAACAACTGACCCACTTTGACGAAGGCGCCGCCTGCTTGCTCAAGAGCCAAACGCAATGACTGTGCTTGCTTGACGCGCTCAGCACGGTCAGCCGGGGTGGAACCATTATTGGGTTTGAACGGAAGTAGCTTACTCGTAAGAGCAATACGCATGATCTGGCTATAGCGTCTGCTGCGCTCAAAACGGCGACCTAGAGCAGGTATCCACTGGTCAATTCGGGTAACAGACCCAGCGGGCACTAACAGTTCGGCTAAAACAAGAAAACTAATACCAACAAAGAAAATAATTCCAACTTGGAGCGGGAGGAGCGCAAAAGAATACTCTTGTTTGCCCCACACAAACTGTGACTCAAATCCAAATTGCGCCCCGAGGCCAACAATTCCACCCAGAATCAATCGGAAGGTACTGATGTGTACTCGTAATACTCGATCGGCGAATACCGACAGAAGAAATACAAATACTCCAGTGAGTACAAACATCAAGATGACGTTCCAGACGATATCCAGCACGGCCTGCCTCTCCTTCACTGATGCCGAGACTATTCCTCACCACCCTTTCCAGTGTGACCTCTTTATGCATTCCGCGCCTCATCCTTTTGGCTGAGAGAAAACTCACACACTAGAGCGATGTTGCCTGAGTTATTTTTGGGTTGAGTGGGAGCATGACGAATTCTGCCAAGCGCAAATATTTCTCCAACAGGTTGACCTCACGCGCCGGCGCCTGGGTTTCCATTGCCGTTGTCCTGGTTGCCATGACTGCACTCTTTGGTCTTTTTGGTAAGGCAACTGCTCCAGCCCGAACGGGCACAGCGCCTATCACCTCGGAATCACACCAGGTAGATGTGCTGTTGAAAGAATTCCCCAACTCTGATGTGCAGTCGTTGTTAGTGGTGGCATCTCGTGAGGATGCTGGGAAACTCACTGAGGCGGACATTGCCGCAGTAACTAATCTCATACCCGTTGTGACCGAGACCGCCACCGGCAAACCCATGGGCCCTATGGTCAGTGAAGATGGTCAAGCTGCCATTATTTCAGTCCCGATTACAGTGGGAGAAACCGCTTCAGAAACAGCCGTCACCGTAGAAAACCTGCGCACCGACTTGGTCGCAGTGACGCCTACCGGTGTAGTACTGGAGGTTACCGGTGGCCCCGCCTTTGGCGCAGACATTGCCTCAGCTTTTAAGGGCGCAAACATGACGCTTTTGATGGTCACTATCTTGATCGTCGCCATCTTGCTCATTGCTACCTACCGCTCGCCGGTCTTGTGGCTGGTTCCACTCGTAGTAGTGGCTTTAGCTGATGGTCTAGCCGGACGAATTACGGCCGCTGCCGGGCAAGCCTGGAACTTGCAATTCGATGCTGGCATTATTAGCGTGCTCGTCTTTGGTGCGGGCACCAACTATGCGCTGCTCTTGATCTCTCGCTACCGGGAAGAGCTCCTCACACACGAAGACCACCGAGCCGCTTTAAGTATCGCTTGGCGTAAATCACTTCCAGCTATTTTGGCCTCAAACTTCACGGTGGTTCTTTCCCTACTAACCCTGTTGTTCGCAATCATCCCGTTGACTCGCGGCTTAGGAATCCCCGCCGCAATTGGACTACTCATCGCACTGGCATTTGTCCTCTTTGCCCTCCCGCCACTACTGGCAGTATGCGGTCGAGGCATCTTCTGGCCCTTTGTTCCCCGCCCCGAACAAAGCCAGGCTCAGGGTCGTTTCTGGCGTGCAATTGCTACTCGAGTTTCACGCCGTCCAGTAGTGAACTTGCTCGCAGGCCTCGCATTGCTCACCGTGATGACTGCCGGTTTGTTGGGCACTTCAGTGGGCTTAACTCAACTCGAGAAGTTCCGCGTAGCCTCTGAATCTGCCGATGGGCTCACCACTGTCTCAGCACACTTTGCCCCCGGTGACGCGCAACCTATCTATGTTGTGACCAACACCGACCAGCAAGCTGATGTGATTGCTGCTGCGGAAGACGTCACAGGGTTCGTGCGAATATCCCCCGTGGCAACTACTCCCGATAACGAGCTCACCAAAATCTCAGTTATCAGCGAGTACGAGCCAGGGTCAGATCGGAGTGAAGAACAGATCGTTCAGTTGCGCGACGCCGTACACGCCATTGACGGCGCAGACGCCCTCGTCGGAGGCGCTGTAGCCACCGATATGGACGCTAATGCCGGCAACCTGCGTGACCTGCTGGTCATCGCCCCCATGGTCTTAGCTGTGAGCTTCATTGTGCTCCTACTGTTGTTGCGCTCCCTAGTTGCCCCAGTGGTGTTACTGGCAGTTAATCTTGCCAGCGCTGTTGCCGCTATTGGTGCCGGCGTTTGGCTCAGCCGCGTCCTGTTTGGTCAACCAGCTCTTGATTCACAGGTGCCCATCCTCGCGTTTCTGTTCTTGGTTGCCTTGGGCATTGATTACACCATCTTCTTGGTACACCGAGCCAAAGCAGAAGCCGTCTACGTCGGCACCCGCCAAGGCATGGTGGAGGCTGTTGCCCACACTGGTAGCGTCATCACGAGTGCAGGTATTGTGCTTGCGGCCGTGTTTGCCGCGTTGGGTGTCCTACCACTTGTGACCTTAGGTCAGCTCGGTTTGATTGTGGGCGTGGGCGTCATCGTGGACACTCTTGTGGTTCGCACCGTGATTGTGCCCGCACTCTTTAGCGTACTCGGTGACAAGATGTGGTGGCCCGGTCGTGGTTCCCAGATTCCAGCTTCCTCATCTTCACCAGCCGCTGAAGAACGCCCAGAACTGGCCACACGGTAGAGAATAAAAACATGCGTCTCATACATTCACCCATGACCAGTGGCGGCGAAGACGTCGCCCCTGGTGCAGGGATGACTGTGCGGGCCATGGAAATTGGCCAACACATCATTGCAGTCGCGTTGACTGCCATCTCGGTCCCCCGCGCAATCAGTGAGGGAACGGCAATTCCGGCAGCTATTATCGCTGGAGTCGCCATCCTTGCCTGGCACGTCGCCGGCACCATCCTTCCCAGCCGGATGTCCTCGCGGTTACTGGCGGTGTGGTGGTTAGTAGGTTTTGCCCTGGTATGGATTGCAGCTGTTGCCGTTTCTGCAGAATTTATTTGGCTTGCCTTCTTGCTCTGGCTGCTTGCCGGTCACTTGCTTCCCCTGGGCTGGGGTTTGGTCTATGCCGCACTCGTCTTTGTCGTTGTCGTCGCTGCACCGATTCTTCACTACGGAGCAACGACTTATGCGAATGTTTTTGGACCTCTCATCGGTGGCATCTTCGCTTTTGGCATTTCTCGGGGTTACCTCCAGCTCCTCAAAGATGCCGCCGAGCGTGAACGTCTCGTTATCACGCTCACCCGAGCTCAAGAAGAAATGTCCCAACTCCAAGACGAACTTGCCCTAGCTCAGCGTCACTCGGGTGCAATCGCTGAACGAACCCGAATTTCTCGAGACTTACACGACACCGTGGCGCAGTCGCTTTCTTCAATCCGTCTTATTTCCCATGCACAAATATCAGCAGCGCCGCTTTCAGATTCAGTGCGAACTTTGTCCCAAATAGAAGCACTCGCCGTTGACAGCATCGGTGATGTGCGCAGAATTGTTGCCTCGCTCATACCCGCTGAGCTTGAAGACGCAGCACTGCCTGCGGCATTACAACGGATGCTCAAGCGCACAGAAGATGAGACAGGCCTGCTCACCGAATTCAGTTTCAGTGACGGCTTGCCCGTTCTCAGTACTGAAAGTGAGGTGGCGTTGCTGCGCGTGGCTCAATCGGCTATCGCGAATGTTCGTCTCCACGCTCACGCCACCCACATCAGCCTGAGTTTGAGTCATGACGCTGAGACCCTTCGCATCGAGATCCGCGACAACGGCGCAGGCTTCGATGCCTCGAATTTGCAACTCCCCGCTGATGCCTCGACGTCCAGTTTTGGTCTGAGGTTTATGAAATCGCGTCTGCTGGAATTTTCTGGAGATCTCGAGGTCACCAGCACTTCAGGAAACGGAACAACTGTGAGCGCATACCTGCCTCTAAAAGCCAGAGGAGATGGTCAATCATGACAACATTGCTCATCGTCGATGACCACCCAGTGGTTCGAAGTGGCCTTCGCGCCGTGCTGGAGACCGCTTCTGATTTCACCGTGCTCGGTGAAGCAGCGACTGGCGAAGAAGCTGTCTCCCTTGCTCAACTACTGCATCCCGATGTAGTGCTGTGTGATTTGCGACTTGGTACCGGCATGGATGGCATCCAGACCACCGCAAAACTGAGAAATCTTGACACTGCCCCGGCAGTTCTCATCCTGACCACTTTTGATCGCGATGCTGAAATCCTCAGTGCGATCGAGGCAGGTGCCGCTGGCTACCTCCTCAAGGATGTTGCTCCCGAGGTCATAATTGACAGCATCCAGCGGGCTGCAGTTGGGGAACTCATTTTGGCTCCAGAATTGGCGTCACGAGTTTTGCAAGGTATGAGAAGCCCCCTACCGAAACTCACGGACCGCGAAGTTCAAGTACTGCGGATGCTCTCAACGGGGAGCACAAACAAAGAAATTGCCGCCCAGTTATTTGTCAGCGAAGCGACCGTCAAAACCCACCTGGCACACATTTTTACCAAGCTCGATGTGGATAGTCGTTCACGAGCAATTCACTTGGCTCAAACAACAGGTTTGATCTAACTCAAGCTTTTAACATCCCACCGCTACAAAACTGAAAGGCTCCACTCTCATGATGAAACTGTTCTATGCCGCGTTCACGTATATGGTCTTGGGAGTTCTCTCGGGACTGTTCTACCGAGAGTTCACCAAACTCAATGATTTTCCCGAAGGGGAATTCACTCAGCTTGGTTTAGTCCACACACACCTCCTTGCTCTCGGCTTCCTGGTGTTCCTCATCGTGTTGACACTAGAGAAGCTATTCACTATCTCTGCTAGCAAGAAGCTCTTTGGCTGGTTCTTCTGGCTTTACAACGCAGGGGTGGTCCTCGCCGCTGCAACGATGGTGTGGAACGGAATGCTCACCGTTGAAGGTAAAGAATCCACCAAGATGATTGCTGGGATTGCTGGCACCGGCCACATGCTCATCACCGCAGGTCTGATTGTGTTCTTTATCGGATTAGGTCGCGCAGTCAAGAAGAGCAACTTCAAAGAATCCGTTGCTTCTTAGTACTCTCATGTCTCTTCCTCAGACGACTAAAGCAAATTCGTGGAATACCTTTCGTAGGTTCCCACTCTGAAGGAAAAAAATAAGCCTAAAACCCAGATATTTACTGGATTTTAGGCTTATTTAACAAACGTGGCAAGTGAGGATTTCGAACACCCGAAGGCTGAGCCGGCTGATTTACAGTTATACATCTTTATTCCCTTAGCAAAGCAAATCTGTCCGGTTACCGACAGATGCGGAGAAATACTGTTCCCATCATTGCCTGCCAATTCCTCAGGTAGTCCTATGGGTTATGGGTGTTAAGTTGCTGACACCGATAGAACATTGTGGCTACTGCCTAGAATTGCTGAACTCACCTGAAAGAGTGGCCTTCTGAGGCTGCTAGCGCTAACGCTTTAAGGGTGGGGGTGTATTCAAACGAAGGCTTTCAGACATCTCGGCGGGCACGTAAAGACACCCATTGAATAGGCACATCTGCATTCTCAAAACTCGTGTAAGAAATTTGCCAGTCAATTTTTATGCCAGATCAATAGAGTCATGATTGTGTGCACATGTGGGCAAACGCAATATTCACTGGATGTCAGTTCCCCGGTTTAAGCAAGAAAACCCTTGTAAATACAAGGGTTTTAGTGGTGGCTCCGACGGGCGTCGATCCCGTGACCTCACGATTTTCAGTCGTGCGCTCTACCAACTGAGCTACAGAGCCCTAAGCAAACTAGCCGCTTAGATGAAAAACCCTTCCGAAGAAGGGCATCCGCGACCCTGACGGGACTTGAACCCGCGACCTCCGCCGTGACAGGGCGGCGCGCTAACCAACTGCGCTACAGGGCCTTACTTGGTAATCAGTTCATCCTACATCTTGGTGACCCCAACGGGATTCGAACCCGTGTTGCCGCCGTGAAAGGGCGGAGTCCTAGGCCGCTAAACGATGGGGCCAAGAAGTAGAGATAAAGCAACTACCGAGAGATAAGCATAGGGAAAATGCGTGCGGTTCGCCAATCGAGGTATCCACAGGCTCGGAGAGCCTTCCCAGCTTTCTCCAAGTTCGCTTGTTACTGTCGAAGAGACCGTGCCTATATGCAACAGGAGAAGTGAATGAAAAGCACCGAAGGAACGCCCAAGGCGTCCGTCTTGTTGCTGCGTAATTCGCGGACCTATCTGGCCATCGCTGTCATCGCGATCGCAGGATTGGTTTCTGGCGTCGTGGTATCTCAGTCTGCTTCGGCAACTGATTACCCCTCCTGGGCTGACGTGGAAAACGCTCGCGGTAATGAGGCTGCGAAGACGGCACAGATTGCTCAGATTCAAGGCCTCATCGCCCAGCTCCAAGCGGAGACGGAAGCTGCCATAGCTGAAGCTACGAAAAAGGGTGAAGAATACGGCGTTGCCATGAAGAAGTTCGGCGCAGCCGAACAGACCGCAGGTCAGCTCGAAGCTCAAGCAACGAAGAGCCAGGCAGAAGCAGATGCTGCAGCTGCCCAGGCTGGTCGTCTCGCTGCTCAGTTGTATCGCTCCGGTGGTAGTGATCTCAGCATGAATCTGCTGATGGAGAAGACGTCAGACGGTGCAGACAAACTCCTGAGCAAGCTCGGCAGTATGAGTAAGCTCGCGGAACGATCGAACGCCATTTATGCCACCGCCCAGACAGCACAGAACGAGGCTGCTTCGCTGTCGAAGCAGGCCAAGGTTGCTCTCAAGGCACGTGATGAACTTCGTGCACAAGCTGAGGCAGCTTTCACCGCTGCAACTGCTGCACAGGAAGCTGCTCAGGCAAAACTAACCGAGAGCGAAAACCAGCAGATGATCATGCAAGCTCAGCTTGCTGCGCTGCAAGACGCCACCGCGGCAACGGTTGCTGGCTATGAGGCGGGTGTTGCCGAGGCTGCACGTATCGCTGCTGAGCGCGCAGCTGCTGAAGCAGCGGCACGAGGCATTTCCGTTTCGGGTGCAGGGTGGACTCACCCGGTTCCCAACGGATACATCTCAAGCTCGTGGGGTCCTCGCGATAACTTCTACATCCCCGGTGTGGGTTGGACTGGTTCCTTCCACAACGCAACTGACCTTGCTGCGGGCTGTGGTTCGCCGATCTATGCTGCTTCTGGTGGTCGCGTGACCTATGCCGGCGCAATCGGTGGTGGCTATGGCTACATGGTGGAGATTGACCACGGTGGCGGTATTCGTACTCGCTACGGCCACGTCACCTCGGGTGGCATTGAAGTTGGCTATGGCGACACCGTCGGCCCAGGAACACTTATTGCTCGTGTGGGTGCAACGGGTCTTGCAACCGGTTGCCACGTTCACTTTGAGGTTCACGACAGCCCCGCCTTCAACGGTATTGACCCCGAGCCCTTCATGGCAGACAGAGGCGCTCCGCTCTAAAGATTCGTCGTAACACAAAGAACCCCCGCTCACCAGAGCGGGGGTTCTTTCGTGGTCTGTGTGCCTAGTGGCCTTCAGCCTTGAGGCGAGCGAAACCGTCAACGACGATCTGCTCTGCTTCAGCTGCGTTGCCCCAGCCCTCAACGTTGACAAACTTGCCAGGCTCGAGGTCCTTGTAACGCTTGAAGAAGTGGTCGATCTCGTTCTTGGTCTGCTCAGGAACATCGTCGATGTCCTGGATGTGAGCCCAACGAGGGTCCTTAGCTGGAACGCAGATGACCTTGGCATCTGATCCAGCTTCATCGCTCATGTTGAGAACGCCGACGGGGCGAACCTTGACGCCCACTCCGGGGAACACGGGGTACTCAAGAAGAACGAGAGCGTCAACGGGGTCACCGTCGAGGCCGAGAGTGTTCTCGAAGTAGCCATAGTCGGTGGGGTAAACGAAAGTGGTGAACAGCACGCGGTCCAAGTAGACGCGACCAGTTTCGTGGTCAACTTCATACTTGTTACGGCTTCCCTTGGGAATTTCAACGACGACGTCGTAAGCGGCCACGAGGGGCTCCTTCACGGTTGAGATGAATACCTCATAAGGTTACTTGATGATGACCGAACGTCCCCGACTCACGCCAGCTATGGCTGACGTTCGTCGTGCCATTCGCGAGAACCTCTCGGACCTCACTCCCGATGCTGTCGTACTGGTGGCACTCAGTGGCGGACCTGACTCTCTTGCACTGGCCGCCGGTTTAGCCTTTGAGGCGCCTCGTGCGGGGCTTCTTGCCGGGGCCGTGATTGTCGATCACGGACTGCAAGAAGGCTCGGAGGTTGTCGCTGAGACCGCCGCAGCCCAGGCTCGCGAGCTAGGACTAGACCCCGTGATTATCCGCAGAGTGAAAGTGGTCCCAGCTTCGGGGCCCGAGGCAGATGCCCGCACAGCACGTTATGACGCACTGGATTCTGTGGCCAAGGAACTCGGTGCTGTTGCCATCCTGTTGGGTCACACCCTGGATGATCAGGCTGAGACTGTGCTGTTGGGTCTCACCCGAGGATCCGGGGCAACAAGCCTGGCAGGAATGAGTGACATCAACGGCATCTATCGCAGGCCTCTGCTGGGCATTCGCCGAGCACAGACAGTGGCGGCATGTGAAGACCAGGGGCTCACGCCCTGGAATGACCCTCACAACCAGGATTCCAGCTACACCCGTGTACGGATTCGTCATGAGGTCATGCCTGTATTGGAAAACCAGCTCGGTCCTGGAGTTGTTGAAGCCTTGGCTCGAACCGCAGAGCAGTTCAAGCAAGACTCCGCCGTGCTGGACGCGCTGACCTCCGAGATTATGCCCACCGTGTTCACGCCCTTGCTGGGTGAAACGGCCCAGTCGGTGCAGGCAACTCTGGATGTCACTGCGTTGACGGGCCTGCCTCTAGCCATTCTCAATCGCGTTATTCGCCGGGCTGCTTTGGACGTCTTTGGGTCGAGTTTGAGCTCGGTTCACACCAATGCTGTTGCCCGTCTGATTACCGAATGGCACGGACAGGGAGAAGTTCACGTTCCCGGTATTAGAGTTGAGCGACAAGGTGCTCAGCTTGTTCTGACTGCATCATCGTCCACACCCACCGAGGCCTAGTCTCACCAGCACAAAAGGATCGCACGCATGGAGTTGCGCGACGTCGAATCAGACATCACTGAAGTTCTCTTCTCGGAAGAGCAGATCCAGGGTCGCCTGGCTGAGCTCGCTCGTGAGATTGAACGTGACTACGAGGGCAAAGACGTTCTCATCATTGCCGTGCTCAAGGGCGCTGTCATGGTCCTCAGTGACCTCGTGCGTGAACTGAAGTTCCACGCTCACATCGACTTCATGGCTGTGTCTTCTTACGGTTCCAGCACCAAGTCCTCCGGTGTTGTGCGCATCGTGAAGGACCTGGATACAGAAATTGCAGGCCGTCACGTGCTCATTGTGGAAGACATCATTGACTCTGGTTTGACCCTGAACTGGCTGATCGGAAACCTGGAATCGCGCGGCCCCGCATCGATCGAGGTGGTGGCCATGTTCCGCAAGCCCGAGGCAATCAAAGAGCCAGTGGACGTGAAATACGTCGGCTATGACATTCCGCCTGCGTTCGTTATTGGATATGGCCTTGACTACAACGAGGACTACCGCAACGTCCGGGGACTGGCTGTTCTCGCCCCACATGTGTATGGCGGAGAAGACCCACACGCCTAAAGTTCCGGGTTAACTCCCATTCCGCCCTCGGCAAACACCAAGCGGGCATAGCGCCCAGACCGATACCCTGAGAAGACCATGAAATTCAAGAACCTTCTGCGCGGTCCCCTGCTCTACATCATCGTTGCGGTGATTGCTGTCTGGGTGGGCTCATCCCTCATCTCCATGACCGGCTACCAAGCCGTCAGCACTGACGATGGTCTGACCTTCCTCAAAGAGAACAAGGTTGCCAGCGCAACCATTGTGGACATTGAGCAGCGCGTTGACCTCAAGCTCAAGAAGGCGGACGACAAGTACGGCACGGACGTGCAGTTCTTCTATGTCGCCCCTCGTGGTGTTCAGGTTGTGGATGCAGTCAACGCCTCATCGCTGACCGATGGCTTCAACGATGAGGTGCCCAAGGAGAACTGGTTCCTCAGCATGCTGGGAATCTTCTTGCCCGTGCTTCTGATCGGTGCATTCTTCTGGTTCATGCTTTCCTCCATGCAGGGAGGTGGCCGTGGTGTGATGCAGTTTGGTAAGTCCAAGGCCAAGCTCGTCACCAAGGAAACTCCCACCGTCACCTTTGCTGACGTTGCTGGTGCCAACGAAGCCGTGGAAGAACTTTCAGAAATCGTGGACTTCCTTAAGGAGCCTGCTCGCTTCCTCGCGGTCGGCGCACGTATTCCTCGCGGTGTGCTGCTCTATGGTCCTCCTGGAACAGGTAAGACTCTGCTCGCCCGTGCTGTTGCCGGTGAAGCAGGCGTTCCCTTCTACTCGATTTCTGGTTCTGACTTCGTCGAGATGTTTGTCGGTGTCGGTGCAAGCCGTGTTCGTGACCTGTTCGAACAGGCAAAGCAGAACGCTCCTGCGATCATCTTCATCGATGAAATCGATGCTGTTGGTCGTCACCGTGGAGCCGGTATGGGTGGTGGCCACGACGAGCGCGAGCAGACCCTCAACCAAATGCTGGTGGAGATGGACGGCTTCGACGTCAAGACCAACGTGATTCTTATCGCTGCAACCAACCGTCCCGACATTCTGGACCCTGCCCTTCTGCGCCCTGGTCGTTTCGACCGCCAGATTGGTGTGGACGCTCCAGACATGGAAGGCCGCAAGAAGATTCTTGAAGTTCACGCCAAGGGCAAGCCCATGGCAAAGAACGTGGACCTTGAAGTTGTGGCTCGCAAGACTCCCGGTTTCACCGGTGCTGATCTAGCTAACGTTTTGAACGAGGCAGCCCTGCTGACTGCTCGCTCGAACGCTCAGCTCATCGACAACCGTGCGCTGGATGAGTCCATTGACCGCGTTATCGCGGGACCTCAGCGTCGCAGCCGCGTGATGAAGGATCAGGAAAAGCTCATCACCGCGTATCACGAAGGTGGTCACGCACTCGCTGCAGCGGCAATGAACTTCTCTGACCCCGTGACCAAGGTCACCATTCTTCCTCGTGGCCGTGCTCTCGGATACACCATGGTGCTTCCACTGGAAGATAAGTACTCGGTCACACGTAATGAACTCCTCGACCAGCTCACCTATGCAATGGGTGGCCGCGTTGCTGAAGAGATCGTGTTCCACGACCCCACCACCGGTGCATCCAACGACATCGAGAAGGCAACCAGCATTGCCCGCAAGATGGTCACCGAATACGGCATGAGCTCCACTGTGGGTTCGGTCAAGCTTGGCGCTGCATCTGGAGAAATGTTCCTGGGTCGCGACATGGGTCACCAGCGTGACTACTCCGAGCAGATGGCTGAGCACGTAGATAAGGAAATCCGCGCCCTCATCGACAATGCTCACACCGAAGCGTGGAAGGTTCTCAACTCCAACCGCAAGGTGCTCGACCGCCTGGCCACGGAACTGCTCGAGAAGGAAACTCTCGACCACAACCAGCTTGCTGAAATCTTCAAGGATGTGAAGAAGCTTCCTCTGCGTAAGCAGTGGCTCTCCAGTAACGAGCGTCCTGTTTCGAAGCTTCCACCCGTCAAGGTTCCTGCCAAGAAGGCAGCTGCCAAGGCAGAGGTGAAGAAGCCCGTCGTAATGAAGGCTCCAGCTAAGGCAGCGGCAAAGCCTGCTGCCAAGAAGCCAGCATCTAAGGCATAACAATGGCTATCGACCGGGCTCGAATTGAGGCGGCCGTCGTCGAACTCCTTCACGCTATTGGTGAAGATCCGACGAAGGCCAACTTCTCCTCGACCCCGGAACGTGTTGCTGAAGCCTATGCCGAGTTCTTTGCCGGTGTTGGTCAGGACCCACTCGAGCATTTGCGTGAGAGTGTTCCCATCGACCAACTCTCGGATGCGGTTGTGGTGACCGACATCACCGTTCGGTCGATGTGTGAACACCACCTGCTTCCCTTCTTGGGTGTTGCCCATGTTGCCTACCTCCCCGGTGATCGGGTGGTGGGTCTAGGTAAGTTGCCTCGCGTGGTTAACACCCTGGCTGCTCGCCCCCAGATGCAAGAAAGCTTGACCGAGCAAATCGCTGACGCGCTCGTGGAGGGTCTCGACCCCCGCGGTGTCCTGGTGGTTGTCGAAGCTCGTCACCAGTGCGTGGCCGCTCGTGGTGTGGAGCAGACAAACAGTCGCACCATCACCATCGCCTCACGCGGTGAACTCACTGAGCCTGCTGCCCGCTCAGAGATCATGACTTTGATTGGTCTCACTGGTGGAGACAGTGATGACTGAGCACCGCACCAAGATCATGGGCATTCTCAACGTCACGGTTGACTCGTTCAGTGATGGTGGCAAATACCTCGACACTGACTCCGCTGTGAAGCACGGCATCGCCATGATGGAGCAGGGTGCCGACATTATCGACATTGGTGGTGAATCCACCCGTCCCGGTGCACAACGTGTCTCGGTTGAAGAGGAACAACTTCGTGTTCTTCCCGTGATTGGTTCCCTCGTTCGTGCTGGTGCTGTCGTGAGTATCGACACTATGAATGCGGCTACTGCCATCCTCGCCATCGAGCGCGGAGCGCACTACGTCAACGACGTTTCTGGTGGTCTCGCAGATTTCTTCATGCCGAAGGTTGTGGCTCAGTCTGATGCGACCTTCATTGCCAGCCATTGGCGTGGACACTCTGTCGACATGGACAACCGTGCGCTCTATAAAGACGCACCCACAGATATCACCCGTGAACTCAGTGAACGCGTCGATGCTCTGCTCGCTGAAGGAATGAAGCCAGAGAAGCTCATCCTTGATCCAGGGCTGGGTTTCGCAAAAAATTCTGAGCACAACTGGCAGATGCTGGGCCGTCTCGATGAGCTCAAAGCACTCGGTTTCCCACTGCTTATTGGCGCATCGCGTAAACGATTCCTCGCCTCTTTACTGCCAGAAGACGCCACGATCGAAGACCGTGACTCTGCCAGCGTGGCAGTGAGTGTGCTCGCAGCACAGGCTGGTGTCTGGGCTGTGCGTGTGCACGACGTTCCCCGCACTGCAGGTGCACTTCGTGTGCTCGAATCGTGGAATAAGGGTGCCCGTGAGTAACGACCGCATCACTCTGACGGGTCTGCGCGTGCAGGCCAACCACGGTGTGTTTGATTTTGAGCGAGCAAACGGCCAGCTCTTTGTCATTGATGTCACAGCGTGGCTGGATCTTTCACCTGCAGCTCTCAGTGATGACCTGGCCAACACCGTTCACTACGGTGAACTGGCTGAAGAAGTCGTTGCCGCGGTGGCGAATGATCCTGTGGATCTCATCGAGACTGTTGCTGAGCGTGTGGCACAGGTTGTCCTGGCACACGCACCTGTTGAACGCGTTGAAGTAACCGTTCACAAACCCCAGGCTCCCATCAGCGTGGAGTTCGCTGATGTTGCTGTCACGATTGAGCGCAGCCGCTAATGGATGCTCCACGCAGAAACGCCATCATCGCGTTCGGTTCAAACCTGGGTGACCGTGCTGCAACCATCAAGCAGGCTGCCAACGAAGTGGCAGATCTTGGTGGCACTGTTCTGCTCAAACTGTCCCCACTTTATGAATCAGCTGCCGTGAAGCCAGAGGGTGTGGATCTGGATGCTCCCGAATATCTCAATGCGGTGGCACTGATTAGTACAGACCTTCCCCCAGAGGCTTTGCTTACTGAGCTCAACGGCATCGAACAAGACCACGGCCGTGAACGCCACGAACGCTGGGGCGATCGCACCCTTGACCTCGACATCATCTGGATGGATGGTGTTGAGATGGAAACCGAACATCTCACCATTCCCCACCCCCGCGCGTTCGAGCGATCCTTTGTGGTGGTTCCCTGGAACGATGTTCAACCGAATGCGGTTGTCCTACCCCACGGGGAGATTGCTGCGCTTGCAGAGAAGTTCAGCAATGAACTGCACCGCTTCGAGGTGAGCACATGAAGCGCACTACCCCCGCACCGCTGATTGGCCTCTTTCTTATTGGTGGCGTTGCTGCCTATTTGCTGGAACTCATTGTTCAGTCACGCGGCGGATTTATTTATGTTCCGCCGCTGTCTTTGGCATTCACCTTGTTCGTCGTGGCCATTGCCGTCGTTCTCATGGCAATTCCCATTCGTCGCTGGGTTACCGGCAAGCGCAAAGAACCCATTGATGGGTTGTATGCCTCGAGGGTTGTGGCATTGGCCAAGGCCAGTAGTTACTCAGGGTCTCTCTTGTTGGGTCTGGGTGCTGGTGTGATTGTTTATCTTTTCGGTCGCCCTATTGCTCCGAGTGGAGCAATCTTGACCACTGTCATTGCACAGCTCGGTGCTGCAGCACTGCTCATTGTTGGCGGACTGATTGCCGAATGGTTGTGTGTTCTTCCTCCAGATGATCTGGAGAAGAACGACAAGGAAGTGGCCGGTGAACCAGCAGCGTGACGGTCGCCTCGGCATCGGCATTATTGGCGCAGGCAAGGTGGGCCCCATCTTGGGTGCCGCACTTGCTGGTGCAGGCCATGCGCTGGTGGGCATCTCGGCCATCTCGGAAGAAAGCAAAGAACGAGCCCAGGCCATCCTGCCTGATGTCCCTGTGCTCGAAGTTCCCCGCATTGTGGAACTGAGTGAACTCGTTCTCATTGCCGTTCCCGATGAGGAATTGCCCGATCTGGTCAACGGACTCGCTGTTGCGGGAGTGTGGCAACCAGGACAGATTGTGCTGCACACCTCTGCCGCCTATGGCGTTGAGGTGCTGCACCCTGCCGTATTGGCAGGAGTGATTCCTCTGGCTCTTCACCCCGCCATGGCGTTCACGGGAACCAGCATGGACATTGCGCGTCTTGCCGATTGCTATATCGCGGTCACCGCACCTGCACCGGTTCTGCCCATTGGACAAGCGCTCGCGGTGGAAATGGGCGGAGAGCCTGTTGTCATCTCCGAAGCACAGCGTCCGCAATATGCCGAGGCAATTGCCACGGCGTCGCAATTCTCAGCAGCAATCGTGGACCAGGCAACCAACCTGCTCGGTGAGATCGGGATTGAGAACCCGGGCCGCATTGTTGCTCCGCTGATTCGTTCTGCTGTCGACAACGCTCTTGGCCAAGCAGGTGACGCGTCGCGTCTGGGCTTCACAGGACTCGACGACTAATCATGAGTGCACCGCAGGTTTGCCACACCGTCGCCGAGATGACGGCCCTTCGTGAGCAGTTAAGCGCCGAAGGCAAGACGCTGGCACTCGTCCCCACTATGGGTGCGCTGCACGCCGGGCACTTAGCTCTGGTTGCACGGGCCCGAGAGTTGGCAGATGTTGTCGTGGTATCGATCTTTGTGAACCCGTTGCAGTTCGGGGCCGGGGAAGACTTCGACCGCTATCCCCGCACGCTCGACGCTGACGTTGCTGCATTGGCTGGTCATGCCGACTACGTCTTTGCTCCTGCTGCCGAAGAGGTCTATCCCGAACGCGTGGGTGGACCTGCTGTTCCCGCTCAGGAAGCCGGTTCGGTGGGGGACACCTTCGAAGGCGCAAGTAGGCCTGGCCACTTTGACGGTGTGCTCACGGTCGTGGCACGACTGTTCGACATTGTGAAGCCCGATGTTGCTGTCTTTGGGCAGAAGGATGCGCAGCAGGTGTTCTTGGTGCGACAGCTCATTGAGAAGTTGGGCCTGCCCATTGAGCTCAATGTTCTGGAAACCGTTCGCGAACCAGATGGCTTGGCCCTCTCGAGTCGAAACCGCTATCTCAGTGAAGAAGAGCGCTCTGCTGCACTGGCATTGCCTCATGCTCTACTTGCCGTGGCACGAGAAGCACAGCACGGAAATGCTGCGTCGGTCCGTGAGGTGGGCAGGAGCGTTTTTGAGAAGTATCCGCTGGTTAGACTTGATTATCTCGACCTCGTCGATCCCACAAACTTTCAGCGCGTGAGTGACGACTACCAGGGACCCGCCACTGTTGTGGTGGCCGCGGTAGTGGGAACCACACGACTTATTGATACCGAAAACCTTGAGAGACTCCACGCATGAGTGAGAACACCGCACCAGAGCCCGAACTAACCGAAGCTGAAGTCAGTGAGCAGAAGGCCGTTCGCCTGGCTAAGCGTGATCGACTCAACGAACTTGGTCTTGAGGCATACCCCGTTGCCCTTCCCATCACCGACACCATTCCTGCTGTTCGTGCACGCTTTGGCGACTTGGAAGCAGATGCCACCACCGGTGTAATCGTGGGACTTGCTGGTCGTATTGTTCACCTGCGCAACACTGGCAAGCTGTGCTTTGCCAGTTTGCAGTCAGGTGATGGTTCCAGAATTCAGGCCATGGTTTCTCTCGCCGAGGTGGGTGAGGAGAACCTCGAACTCTGGAAAGACCTCGTTGACCTGGGTGACCACGTCTTTGTTTCCGGTGAAGTAATTTCTAGCCGTCGCGGTGAGCTCTCCGTCATGGTCAAGGAATGGAAGATGGCGGCTAAGGCTGTGCTCCCTCTTCCCAACATGCACAACGAGCTCAACGAAGAAACCCGTGTGCGCTCGCGTTACCTCGACCTCATTGTTCGCGAGCAAGCCCGCAAGAACGTCTTCGCCCGTGCCAAGACCATGGCATCCCTGCGCAACACCTTCACTCAGCTCGACTTCATTGAAGTAGAGACCCCTATGCTGCAGGTCATGCACGGGGGTGCTTCTGCACGTCCCTTCGTGACGCACTCCAACGCCTTCGACATGGAGCTCTTCCTCCGTATTGCTCCTGAGCTTTACTTGAAGCGCGCACTGGTCGGTGGCATCGAGCGTGTGTTCGAGATCAACCGCAACTTCCGTAATGAGGGTGCTGACAGCACGCACTCTCCCGAGTTCGCCATGCTCGAAGCCTATGAAGCATATGGTGACTACAACTCCATTGCTGACCTCACTCAGAAACTCATTCAGGACGCCGCTTTAGCCGTTGCCGGCAGTCACGTCGTGACCTGGGCCGATGGCACCGAGTTTGACCTCGGTGGCGAATGGGATCGCATCAGTATGTATCACTCGCTGAGTGAAGCAGCTGGTGTGGAGATCACTCCTGCAACTTCCGTTGCAGACCTGCAGGCTCTGGCCAACAAGGAAGGCGTGGAAGTTCACCTCGCCAACCACGGCAAGCTCGTGGAAGAACTGTGGGAGCACTTCGTCAAGGACGGGCTCACCCGCCCCACCTTCGTGATGGACTTCCCGGTTGAGACCAGCCCACTCGTGAAGGAACACCGTTCCATTCCTGGTGTGGTGGAGAAGTGGGACCTCTACGTCCGCGGCTTCGAACTTGCCACTGGCTACTCCGAACTCAACGACCCCGTCATTCAGCGCGAACGCTTTGTGCAGCAGGCTGCCCTCAGCGCTAAGGGTGACGTCGAAGCAATGCGTTTGGACGAAGACTTCCTCAAGGCCCTCGAGCACGCCATGCCTCCTGCGGGCGGCATGGGTATGGGTATGGACCGCTTGCTCATGGCCATCACTGGTCTGGGCATCCGCGAGACCATCCTGTTCCCGCTGGTTAAGTAATCAGCTTCCTTCGGTAGTCTGACCCTTATGGACAACTTCTGGCTCAACGCACTCTGGTCGGTCACACCGACCGTGCTCCTCGGCCTGCTGTTTTGGCTCATTATTCGTTCGATTCTGCGCTCTGACCGCACCGAGCGCGAGACCTATGCCCAGATTGAAGCCGAAGAACGAGCAAAGCGCGGACTTCCTGAGGCAGAAAAGAAATGAATCAAGCAGAATTCTCCTTCTGGCTCACTGTTGTTGCATTAGCGGTTGACTTTGTTATTCGTGTCGTCGCCATCATCATTGTTCCTCGCAACCGTCGACCATCCTCTGCCCTGGGCTGGCTGCTCGCCATTTTCTTCATTCCCTATATCGGTGTGATTTTGTTCTTGCTCATCGGTAGTCCACGGCTGGGCCGTAAGCGTCGCCGCCGCCAGCGTGAAATCAACCAGTTCATCTTGGATTCCACTGAAGGATTCGACAAGGTTGCTCATGACAAGTCGTGGCCCGTGTGGCTGGACCGCGTGGTTGAGCTCAACCGCAACTTGGGGGCCATCCCCTTAGTTGGTGGCAACTCTGCCCAGATGCAGATCGACTACGAGAAGAACATCATCGATATCGCAGCGGATATCGATAAGGCACAGAACTTTGTTCACGTTGAGTTTTACATTCTCTCTTCTGACCCCGTCACTGAGCCTGTCTTCCAAGCCATGGAACGCGCTGTGCAGCGAGGTGTTGAAGTGCGCGTGCTCTTTGACCACGTGGCAGCTATGCGCACCGTCGGTTATCGCAAGACCAAAAAGCGCCTGACCAAAATCGGTGTCGACTGGCACCTCATGCTTCCTTTCCTGCCTTTCCAGGGCAAGTATGAGCGCCCTGACCTGCGCAATCACCGCAAGCTCGTCATCATTGACGGCAACATCGGCTGGATGGGTTCACAGAACCTTATTGATTCCAGCTATCTCAAGAAGTCCAACCTCAAGCGTGGACTGCACTGGAAAGACGCAATGGTTCGCCTGCGCGGACCTATCGTTGCTGGTCTGAACGCAATCTTCATTACCGACTGGTATTCCGAAACAGATGTTCTGCTCACTCGTGAAGCAGAACCCATTGTTGCCTTCCACGAAGATCAAACTCTGGACTGCCAGATTGTTCCGTCTGGTCCTGGTTTTGCCTCGGAGAACAACCTACGTTTATTCCTCACGTTGATGTATTCAGCGCAAGAGAAGATCATCATCACCTCCCCCTACTTCGTGCCCGACGAGTCGTTGATGTATGCCATCACCTCGGCCTGCCAGCGCGGTGTTCGAGTCGAACTCTTCGTCTCAGAAATCGGGGACCAAGCACTTGTTTATCACGCACAGCGTTCCTACTATGAAGCACTGCTGCGTGCCGGTGTGGTCATCTGGCTCTACAAAGCACCCACTATCTTGCACTCCAAGCACATGTCGATCGATGACGAAGTTGCGGTCATTGGTTCGTCCAACATGGACATGCGTTCCTTCTCGCTGAACCTGGAGGTTTCCCTCATGGTTCGAGGCGCCAGCTTCGTCAAGCAGATGCGTGACGTCGAGGACGCCTATCGCGAGATGTCTCGTGCACTCACTCTGGAAGAGTGGAAGAAGCAGCCCCTGCGCTCAACCGTTCTTGATGGCCTTGCCCGTCTCACTTCCTCACTCCAGTAGTTAGGCTCGATCCATGGCATACGACGCAGCATCCACTCGCTACGACATCATGAACTTCCGCCGCAGCGGGAAGTCTGGACTGAAGCTTCCTGAGATTTCTTTGGGCCTGTGGCACAACTTCGGTGACGAAGGCTCTCTCAAAAACCAGCGCGCCATTCTTCGTCGCGCATTCGACATGGGTGTGACCCACTTCGACTTGGCCAACAACTACGGCATTCCTGCCGGTTCTGCCGAGTCGCACTTTGGCGACGTGCTCGCGTCCGACTTCAAGCCCTACCGCGACGAGATGGTCATCTCCTCCAAGGCGGGGTATTTCATGTGGGACGGCCCCTATGGCGAGTGGGGATCGCGCAAGTACCTCATCTCGTCACTTGACCAGAGCCTGAAGCGCATGGGTCTCGACTACGTCGACATCTTCTACTCGCACCGACCCGACCCCAACACTCCTATTGAGGAGACCATGGGAGCACTGGCTTCGGTCGTGCAGCAGGGCAAGGCGCTCTATGTCGGAATCTCGTCCTACACACCAGAACAGACCCTCGCGGCGAAGAAGGAACTCGATCGTCTCGGTGTTCCCCTACTCATTCACCAGCCCCGCTATTCCATGTTTGATCGCACCATCGAACGCTCCGGTTTGCTCTACACCCTCGACGAGATTGGTGCGGGCTGCATTGTCTTTTCGCCACTCTCGCAAGGCATGCTCACCGATCGTTACCTCAAGGGCATCCCTAAGGATTCGCGTGCTGCCCTCGGCGTTCACCTCGGCGAGGAGCGCATCAACGAGGTTTATCTTGAGCGCGTCCGCGGCCTCTCGGCAATCGCCGAGGCGCGCGGCCAGACGCTCGCTCAGATGGCACTGCTGTGGACCCTGCGCAACCCCGGAGTCACCTCAGCACTCATTGGCGCCTCCTCGGTGAAGCAGCTTGAAGACAATATCGCTGCTATTCACGGCCCCGACTTTGAACCTGAAGAGCTTGAGGCCATCGACGTCTTTGCCGTGCACGGAACAGACAGCGGTTCCCACAGAAAGAGTTAGTTACTCGCCGATATCGGCGGGAGTTCCACCGGTCATCCGAACCAGTTCGCTGAACGTGGTTTGGTAGACATACGCAGGGTGACCACCCGCGGACCAGATGGTGTCGTATTGAGCCAGGTCGTTATCCACCAGGGTGGGAAGCTCGGTGGCGAGCCCCACGGGTGAGACCCCGCCAATGACATACCCGGTGGCAGCACGAACATCATCTGCGTTGGCCTTGGTGATCTTCTTGCCGCCGAAAGCCGCTGAGACCTTCTCGGTGTCCACGCGGTGACCGCCGGAGCTCATCACGAGCACGGGTTCACCATCGGCCAGGAACACCAGAGAGTTGGCAATTTGACCGCGGGTAATGCCAAGACCTTCGGCAGCTGCTTGGGCGGTGTGAGCATTGTCATCGAGGCGAACAACATCTCCTTCCGCGCCGTGCTCTTTCAGAGCTGCGCGGAAACGTTCAACGGAGTCGGGGTGTGCAATCTCGGTCATGCGTTGTTTCTCCAGTTAGGGCTTCTTCTTAGGTTTGGGAACGGGCAAAGCAGCCCAGGTGAGATCGAGTAATTCATGCATCCACTCAGCGTCCGAAAACTTATCCACCGGAATTACCAAGTGTTCTTTAGCTCCGGGATAGGGAGATGCTGTATCGAGCGAGGGAGCAAAGCTCTCACCCGGCTCCGTCACCTTGAGAAAGAGGGTGTTGTCGCAGATCACGCCGACAAACTTGTCCTCGCAGTAAATTCCGTATTCACCGAACATGGGACGCACGCGCACATTGCGCGCACCAAATGCGTCGAGAACGTCCTCGGTGAACTCTTTGGATGTCGCCACGTTAGTGCTCGTGATCGAGAGTGCTGCTCACCTGCAGTGCCATACGGCCGTGGGTGAAGGCACCACCGGCACGAAGGGCGGCTGCTATCCAGGCAGCTTCTGCAATTTCAGCATCGGTTGCGCCGGCCTTGACCGCACCCTTGGTGTGAGCATCGATACAGAAAGAGCACTGCGTGGTGAATGCCACGCTCAGTGCCATCAGTTCACGAAATTTGAGGGGGATAGCGCGGCCTTCTTCGGCGAAGACAGCATCATCGAATGCCACGAAGGCTTCCAGAATGTCTGGAGTTTCCTTCTTATAGATGCGGCCGAACTTACGGTTCTCGGTTCCGTCATAGAGATCACTCATGGCCTGGGCAACTTTCGTGGTCGGAGTTGAACGTGGGGCATTTCGGGAGCAGGGATGACAGTTCCACCATGCTCCACAGACCCAAAAATACCCTCAGGATTGCCTTCGAGTACAACATCGCTTTGCCATTGGTTCCGGAACTCCACGATTTCGTCGTGCGAGCGGCCAATGAAGTTCCACCACATCACGAGCTCTTCTTCGAAAGGAGTGCCTCCGAGCAGAAGCAGACGAGTAGGCTCATCACCGATTGTGAGGGTGAGTGAGTCGATGCCGGACTCAACATAGGCAAGCTGGTCTTTCAGAGCGACTTCGCCGTTGACCTCGACAGATCCCGTGTCCACCAAGATGCCGTGTTCGAAGGTGGTGTTCACGGGAATGGTGAAGGTGCTGCCGGCAGGTGCTGTTACCTCAGCACCGAGCAGGGGCGTGAACGTTGTCGATGGAGCCGTAACCGTTCCGGTGTCTCCGTTGAGAGAACCCACAAACACAATGAGCTGTGCATCACCAATGGTGGTGCGCGGTGCAATGTGGTGCTCAAAGAATGGCGGAATGTGACGGTCTTTGTCCGCCAGAGCAACCCAGAGCTGAACCCCGTGAACAACAGGAACTCTTCCCGTGGAATGCTCGGCATGGGCAATACCCGTGCCAGCTGTCATCAGGTTCACCTGGCCAGGCTCAATGAGCTGGACACTTCCCACGCTGTCGCGGTGCTCGACTTCACCCTGGAAGAGCCAGGTCACTGTCTGCAGTCCGGTGTGGGGGTGGGGGCCTAAGTTCATGCCACCGCTGAGCTCAACCTCATCGGGGCCGTAGTGATCTACGAAGCACCATGCTCCAATCGTGCTGCGCTGACGATTGGGCAAGGTGCGCCTCACCGTCATCGCGCGAAGACCACCTAAGGGGACGTCGCGGGGAGTGAGGATGCTCATGTTTACAGACTACGTATCTCGAGGGGGATTTATTCCGAGAAGACGCTGTTCCCCCTCCAGCGAACACGGCTCTTTCTACTCACGCCGTGGGCGAACAGGGGCAGTTTTTGGGCGTTCTTGTCGTTACTCTCAATTCAAGACCTGCACAGACCATGTGTGCTGATGGGAGTTAGAAATGTTTGAGAGATTTACCGACCGCGCTCGCCGCGTCGTTGTCTTGGCGCAAGAAGAAGCCAAGATGCTCAACCACAACTACATCGGCACTGAGCACATCCTGCTCGGCCTGATCCACGAAGGTGAAGGCGTTGCCGCTAAGGCTCTCGAGTCGCTGAACATCTCCCTCGACGCTGTGCGCGAGCAGGTCCAGGACATCATTGGTCAGGGACAGCAGCAGCCCACCGGCCACATCCCCTTCACGCCTCGTGCGAAGAAGGTTCTGGAACTTTCGCTTCGTGAAGCACTCCAGCTGGGTCACAACTACATTGGCACCGAGCACATCCTGCTCGGCCTCATCCGTGAGGGTGAAGGTGTTGCTGCTCAGGTTCTGGTCAAGCTCGGTGCTGACCTCAACCGTGTTCGTCAGCAGGTCATTCAACTTCTCTCCGGTTTCCAGGGCAAGGAGCCTGTTGCCGCCGGCAACAAGGACGAAGCGGCTTCAGCTCAGGGTGGTTCTCAAGTGCTCGACCAGTTCGGTCGCAACCTGACTCAGGCTGCCCGCGAAGGCAAGCTTGACCCTGTTATAGGTCGCGAAAAGGAAATCGAGCGCGTGATGCAGATTCTCTCGCGCCGTTCTAAGAACAACCCTGTCCTCATCGGTGAACCCGGTGTGGGTAAGACCGCTGTTGTGGAAGGCCTCGCTCAGGCGATTGTCTCCGGCAACGTTCCAGAGACCCTCAAGGACAAGCAGCTTTACACCCTCGACCTTGGTTCGCTCATTGCTGGTTCTCGTTACCGCGGTGACTTCGAAGAGCGCCTGAAGAAGGTCACCAAGGAAATTCGCACCCGCGGCGACATCATCACTTTCATCGACGAGATTCACTCGTTGGTTGGTGCAGGTGCTGCTGAGGGCGCCATTGATGCTGCCTCCATCCTCAAGCCACTGCTTGCTCGTGGTGAACTCCAGACCATTGGTGCGACCACTCTGGATGAATACCGCAAGCACTTCGAGAAGGATGCTGCACTCGAGCGTCGCTTCCAGCCCATTCAGGTTGCTGAGCCTTCCTTGCCTCACGCAATCAACATCTTGAAGGGCCTTCGTGACCGTTACGAAGCCCACCACAAGGTTCAGATCACCGATGGTGCGATCGTGGCTGCAGCAAACCTTGCAGACCGTTACATCTCCGACCGCTTCCTGCCAGATAAGGCCATCGACCTCATCGATGAAGCTGGTGCTCGTCTGCGCCTCTCGATTCTTTCCAACCCACCCGAGTTGCGTGACCTGGACGACCAGATTGCTCTGACGCGCACCAAGAAGGAAACCGCGATCGAAGATCAAGACTTCGAGCGTGCTGCAGCTCTTCGCGATGAAGAGAAGCAACTCCAGGGTGAGCGCGTGCGTCGCGAGAAGGAATGGCGCAAGGGCGAAGCCGGCGGCCAGGGCATCGTGGACGAAGGCGTCATCGCCGAGGTCCTCGCACAAGCAACCGGTATTCCTGTCTTCAAGCTCACCGAAGAAGAGTCAGCTCGTCTGGTCTTCATGGAGAAGGCACTTCACCAGCGTGTGATTGGTCAGGAGAAGGCTATTGCCGCCCTGTCTAAGACCATTCGACGTACTCGCGCAGGTCTGAAGGACCCCAAGCGTCCTTCTGGTTCGTTCATCTTCGCCGGTCCCACCGGTGTGGGAAAGACGGAGCTGGCCAAGGCTCTTGCTGAGTTCCTCTTCGACGATGAGAACGCCATGATCTCTCTCGACATGAGTGAATACGGCGAGAAGCACACCGTGTCACGTCTGTTCGGTGCTCCTCCCGGATTCGTTGGATTCGAAGAGGGTGGCCAGCTCACCGAGAAGGTGCGCCGCAAGCCCTTTAGCGTGGTTCTCTTCGATGAGATCGAGAAGGCTCACCCCGACATCTTCAACTCGCTCCTCCAGATTCTGGAAGAGGGTCGTTTGACCGATGGTCAGGGTCGCGTTGTTGACTTCAAGAACACCGTCATCATCATGACCACCAACCTCGGCACCAAGGAAATCTCGGGTGGTCCCGTGGGCTTCCAGCTCGAGGGCGATGCCGGCAACGACTACGACCGCATGCGCGGCAAGGTCAACGAAGAGCTCAAGAAGCACTTCAAGCCAGAGTTCCTCAACCGTGTTGATGACATCATCGTGTTCCCTCAGCTGAGCAAGGAAGAGCTGGTTCAGATTGTGGACCTGTTCACCAAGCGTCTGAGCGACCGCATGATGGACCGCGACATGACCATCGAGCTGACTCAGCCTGCCAAGGACCGTCTGATCGAGGTCGGCTTCGACCCCGCACTCGGCGCTCGTCCGCTGCGTCGTGCGATGCAAGCAGAAGTAGAAGACAAGCTCTCCGAGAAGATCTTGGAAGGCCAGCTCGCAGCTGGAGATCACGTTCACGTGGACTTCATTGGCGGCGAGTTCGTCTTCATCACCACTTCTCGTGAAGCGGTCGGTGTCTCTGTCTCGTCACAGGCCAACGGTATTGCTGCTACGCCAGACATCGTCGCCGAAGGCGAGTAATTTTTCTCGAGGCTATTCTTGAGGAATGACTGAAACCACCTATAACGTTCGTCGTGCTCGCACGGCAGATGTTCCGTGGATTCTTGAGGTAACCAAGCCTCTGGTTCAGTCGCGGGTACTGCTGGGTAAAGATGCTGTCTCGATCTATGAAGCTGTTCAGGAATTCCGCATTGCAGAGGATGCTGATGGCAACCCCATTGGCTGTGGTGCTCTGCACGTGATGTGGCAGGACCTGGGTGAGATTCGAACCCTCGCAGTTGATGAAGCCTGGCTAGGCAAGGGCGTGGGTGCGGCGTTGATGGAGCGTCTGGTTGCCGATGCAACTGAGCTCGGTCTGGGTCGCCTGTTCTGTTTGACCTTCGAAGTGGACTTCTTCACCCGTCACGGTTTTGTCGAAGTATCTGACTCCATCATTGACCCAGAAACCTATGCCCAGCTCGTGCTTTCTCATGATGAGGGTGTTGCCGAATTCCTGGATCTTGCCCGTGTAAAGCCCAACACTCTGGGAAATACAAGGATGTTGCGCCAGCTCTAGGTAACTTAGGCACATGAGCACTCCAGCGCCTGGACAACCACGTCGAGTATCTCCTGCTGTTTATCGCCGCCGCAGACTTGTTGCACTGCTGGCATTGATTGCTGTGGTGACCGCTGTTGTGCTGATTATTGTGCGTCCCGGACAGGCCACTCCTACGCCAACCGAGACTGCTGTGGCCAAACCAACCGTGGCACCGGTGGCCACTGAGTCTGCCACCCCCACACCCACTCCTACCGTGGATGTTTCTGATTACAAAGAATGTTCAACAAAGAACCTCGAAGTTCTTCCCGTTCTTGACTCGGTCGACTACCAGGCTGGTGTTCTTCCCAACCTGTCATTGACCATTCAGAACACGGGCAAGACAGCCTGTTTCTATAACGTCGGAACCTCTGCTCAGGAGCTCACCATTACTTCTGGTGCTGAAACCTACTGGGTCTCCACCGATTGCCAGAGCGAAAAGTCTGACACCGTGGCCATCCTCGAGCCCGGTGTGGTTTACCCCTCGGCACCCATCGTGTGGGAACGCCAGCGCAGCTCACCTGACACCTGTGGTGGAGAGCGTGAAGTCGTTCCTGCGGGCGGTGCTTCCTACTACCTCACCACTAAGGTCGGCGGAGTGAGCTCCAAGAGCTCCGCACAATTCCTGCTCTACTAGGGTTTATTTTTCACAACGGACGGGCGTATGCTCGAGCTCGTGACAAGTCCTTGGCTTGCCGACCCCGATGTTGTGGTTCGCGGCACTGTTCGCGCAGTCGTGCGCGACTCGTGGTCGCGCGCGGAACAAAGCCAACTTGATCCAGACCGGATGCTCTCGCCTCTGTTGTTCGAGAGCTCGGAACTCAACGAGTATCGCCAGGCACATCCTCTGGCCCAGATGATGCCCGTTATTCGCAAGCTTCTTGTCCGCGATGCGGACAATGACTCGGGCATGCTCGTGGCTGTCGGAGACGCCATGGGCAGACTGCTTTGGGTGGAAGGCGATCAGGGACTCAAGTCCAAGGCTGAGTCCATGATGTTTGTCGAAGGCTCGGACTGGAGTGAATCCGTTGCCGGCACATCGGCACCGGGAACAGCACTGACACTGGATCACGCCATTCAGATTCGTCGCGACGAACACTTCAACCGCCTGGTTCATGCCTGGAGCTGCACCGCGGTTCCCGTGCATGACCCAGAAACTAAAGCCATCATCGGTGTCATCGACATCACTGGTGGCGACCAGGCTGTGGACCGTCACACCATGCCTTTGGTGGAGGCAACTGCGCACGCTGTTGAAACCGAACTCATGGTGTCCAGGCTGCGTAATCGGGATTCGAAGCCTGCCGCGTCCAAGTTTGTTTTGTTCAACAACTTGCCCTCATCGACCAAGAACAAGGCAGCCCGGGCAACCATGCACATCTTGGGCAGAGACACCGCACTGGTCACCATCGAGGACCGCTCCATTGAGCTCACCCAGCGTCACGCCGAGATTATGACCTTGCTGGCCTGGAACCGCTCAGGGCTTTCTGCAGAACGCTTGTCAGAACTGCTCTGGGGAGATTCCTCTTTCACCTCACGCCTGCGGGCGGAGATGGTGCGCTTGCGGAAGCTCCTGGATAAGTTCCACCCTGGAATTGCCCCGGAGTCAAAGCCTTACCGCCTGCCCGAGCAGGTGGAGATTGATGCGCAACAGGTTGTGGCGCTGCTTGATCGAGGTGCTCACCGGGCAGCGCTGTCCGCGTTCCGCGGGGCGCTGCTACCGGATTCTGTTTCTCCCGGCATCGAAGAGATTCGTGAAGAAGTGCGACTGCACCTGCGGGAGTCACTCTTGAATGATGCCTCGGTCGAAGTGCTCATGGACTACGCCAATACCGAGCAGGGCTTGGACGATCTTGATGTGTGGCACCAGGTGCTCAAGATGTTGCCTGCTAAATCTCCTAAGAGGTCACACGTGGTTGCCCACGTGGAGAACCTCGTCTTCGTTCAGGGTTCCTAACCTCTTCTTCGCAACTTTCTGCAACCTTCGCTCTCGTAACGTGTGAACTGCCATATCCGGCACACACGACAAAGACGTCGAAAGGTACAAAAGAAATGACTGTCTATGCAAACCCCGGCACACCCGGTGCCGTCATGTCCTACAAGGGTAGGTACGACAACTACATCGGCGGCAAGTATGTCGCTCCTTCCTCAGGTGAGTATTTCGAAAACATCACCCCCGTCACCGGACAGGTCTTCTGTGAGGTAGCTCGCGGTAACGCGAAGGATGTCGACATGGCTGTTGCAGCCGGTTGGAAAGCCTTCGAGAGCTGGGGCAAGACCAGCGTGACCGAACGCGCCATCATCTTGAACAAAATCGCTGACCGTATGGAAGCAAACCTCGAGCTTCTCGCTGTTGCTGAGACCTGGGACAACGGTAAGGCTGTTCGCGAGACCATGGCTGCAGATATTCCTCTGGCCATTGACCACTTCCGTTACTTCGCTGGTGCAATCCGCGCACAAGAAGGCTCCATCGGTGAACTCGATGACAACACTGTTGCCTACCACTTCCACGAGCCACTCGGTGTGGTCGGTCAGATCATCCCCTGGAACTTCCCTATCTTGATGGCTGTCTGGAAGCTCGCTCCCGCACTCGCTGCCGGTAACTGCATCGTGCTGAAGCCAGCTGAGCAGACCCCTGCATCGATTCACGTCCTGCTCGAGCTGATCGAGGACCTGCTTCCTGCCGGTGTTCTCAACATCGTCAACGGTTTCGGTATTGAAGCCGGTGCGCCACTTGCCTCCCACAACAACATTCGCAAGATTGCGTTCACGGGTGAAACCACCACCGGTCGCCTCATCATGCAGTACGCAAGTGAGAACCTGATCCCTGTCACCCTTGAACTCGGCGGCAAGAGCCCCAACATCTTCTTCGAAGACGTTGCATCTTCTAAGGACGCTTACTACGAGAAGGCTCAGGAAGGTTTCACCATGTTCGCCCTGAACCAGGGTGAAGTCTGCACCTGTCCTTCACGTGCACTGGTAGCGAAGCCCATCTATGACGGCTTCATGTCTGACGGTATTGCTCGCGTGGGCAAGATCATCCAGGGCAACCCACTCGACACCAACACCATGATGGGTGCTCAAGCTTCCAATGACCAGCTGGAGAAGATCCTCAGCTACATCGACATTGGAAAGCAAGAAGGCGCCAAGCTCCTCTGCGGTGGTGAACGTGCTGACCTCGGTGGTGACCTCTCCGGTGGTTACTACGTCCAGCCCACCGTCTTCGAGGGCAAGAACTCGATGCGTATCTTCCAGGAAGAAATCTTCGGCCCTGTGCTGTCGGTTACTTCCTTCAAGGACTACGACGAGGCCATCTCTATCGCGAACGACACCCTCTATGGTCTCGGTGCAGGTGTGTGGAGCCGCAGTGGTGACACCGCATACCGTGCAGGTCGCGCCATCCAAGCTGGTCGTGTGTGGACCAACACCTACCACCAGTACCCCGCTCACGCCGCCTTCGGTGGTTACAAGCAGTCTGGTATCGGTCGCGAGAATCACAAGATGATGCTCGATCACTACCAGCAGACCAAGAACCTCTTGGTCTCCTACGCAGAAGGCCCCATGGGCTTCTTCTAAATCGGCACTATCTAAACGGTTACGTACACAGGAGAATCAGTAGATGGACTACACGAGAGTTGATTACACGCCAGAAGCCGCAGCGCTTCTGCGCAAGATGACTCTCAAGCACGGTCCACTCATGTTTCACCAGTCGGGGGGCTGCTGTGATGGCAGCTCCCCGATGTGTTACCCCGTAGGGATGTTCAGAATCGGGGGTTCTGACGTCCTCCTGCAGACGCTCGAGGTGGAGGGCTTAGCCCCGATCGAGTTTTATATGTCTGCGTCCCAGTATGAATACTGGAAGTTCACTCACCTCACTGTTGATGTGGTGAAGGGTCGAGGCAGCGGTTTTTCGGTTGAAGCTCCCGAGGGCGTGCGCTTCATGATTCGTTCACGCATGCTCGATGATGCCGAGATTGAGCACTACGGTCTACTCAAGACAGAAGCTGTTTAGAACGCAGCGTCGATCTCGCGTTCACGCGCATCTTTGGCAGTGTCGAAAGCTGCCTTCAGCGCCGAGCGCAAAGTTCCCACCTTGTCATCGATGCGGGTGGTGAAACCTAAACGTGTGGCTTCAGCGTCGCGCTGTTTGCCGCCATTGACGGGTCGGATTTCTCCCGCGAGTGAGATTTCACCAAAGGCAGCAACGGTGTGAGCAATGGGTTTGTCATGGAACGCGCTTGCCACGGCAATCGCGATGGCAAGGTCAGCGCCAGGTTCGTTCAAACGGACTCCACCAACAGTGGAGACATAGACGTCTTTGTCACTGAGTTTGAGACCAGCACGGCGCTCGAGCACAGCCAAGAGCATTGCCACGCGCGAACTATCAACGCCGTTGGTCACACGACGAGGGTTGGGTGCACTGGTGGGAACGACGAGTGCTTGGATCTCCACGGGAAGTGGACGGCGACCTTCCAAAGCGACCGTGGCACAGGTTCCCGAGACGGCAACGGCGGAGCGGCTCAGGAATAAGCCACTGGGGTCAGGAACTTCAGCAATTCCGTCACCGGTCATCTCGAAGCAGCCCACTTCATCGGTGGGGCCGAAGCGGTTCTTCAAAGCGCGGACAAACCGCAGCGCGGTTTGGCGGTCTCCCTCGAACTGGCAGACCACGTCGACGAGGTGCTCGAGAAGTCTCGGCCCGGCAATGCTGCCGTCCTTGGTGACGTGACCAACCAGAAGAATGGGGAGGTTGCGTTCTTTCGCTACGCGAATGAGAACGCTGGCAACTTCGCGCACCTGGCTAGGCCCACCAGCTAGGCCTTCAATGGCAGAACTGGCAACCGTCTGGACGGAGTCGACAATCAGAAGCGCAGGCTTCACGGCATCGATCTGGCCAATGATGGTGGAGAGATCCGTCTCAGCGGCGAGATAAAGGTTGTCGGTCAGTGCGCCCGTGCGAGACGCACGCAAGCGCACTTGGCTGACAGATTCTTCCGCACTGACATAGAGAACACGGGCTCCGGTCTTTGCAGCGCGTGAAGCAACCTCGAGAAGCAGCGTGGACTTTCCCACACCTGGTTCACCGGAAAGCAGGATCGCAGCACCAGGAACAATCCCACCGCCGAGCACGCGATCAAACTCGTTGATGCCGCTGGCCCAGTGCGTGAGCTCGCCGTCTGCGGGGACCTCGGTGATGGGGCGGGCCGTGTTCTCTTCGCTGACAATGACCGGCTTCATCTTGACCTGGATGCCGGTCTTGGTGGCTTCCTCAACAACAGTTCCCCAGGCCTGGCATTCACCACAGCGCCCGACCCATTTGACGTTGTTCCAACCGCATTCGGTGCAGGTGTATCCAGGAGAAGCTTTGGCCATGCGGACAGCCTAGCTTTCACCGCCGACAGTGGATTGGTGACTGGCGTGAGCTGTGCGTAAACTCTTAGCTATTGGTTCCGTGTCCGAGCGGCCGAAGGTGCAACTCTCGAAAAGTTGTGTGCGTGAAAGCGCACCGTGGGTTCAAATCCCACCGGGACCGCCATGTGATGTCGCAAGACATCGGAATCCTCTGAACCCACGGGTTCAGAGGATTCTTTCATTTCTGGGGTTGATAATCCCTGCTTGTGTCGAGGGTGAGTTCTCGCAGTAGTTCGCCTGTTTGTTGGTCAACGACTCTGATTTCTATTCCGTCGACGAGCATGATGACGCGCGTGTTTTTGTAGTGTCGTCCGATTCCGATGTGATGCATTTTGCCTGCGTGGCGAAACGAGATGGATCCGGTGCCGTCAACTTTGTCGTAGCGGACTCTGGATTCAGCGTTCAGTAGTGCCGGGTCGGGTGTTGCTTTGTGGAGTGCGTCATAGGCCTGCGCGGGTGTGTGGCGGCCGAGGGATCGGTGGGGCCGGTGATGGTTGTAGTCGTTGACGAATTCGTTGATCAGCTGTTGGAGTTCTTCCAAAGTGTGAGCTGGCGGTTGTTGTCTCAGCCATTTCTTCATGGTTTGTTGAAACCGTTCGACTTTCCCGCAGGTTGTGGGATGTCCTGGGGTGGAGTTCTTTTGACGAATTCCTTGTTTAGCTAGGTGTGCTTCAAGGGCGTTGTGGCTGTTGAGTCCGCGTCTTCCGGCGGCAAGTTTTGAGGTGAAGACCATGCCGTTATCGGTCAGGGTTGAGGCGGGTTCTCCGTGTGTTTGTGTGGTTTCTTGAAATGTGTTGAGCACAATTTTCGCTGTGATGCGGTGGTGTGCTGAGACGTGGAGAGCGAAGCGTGAGTGGTCATCAATCCAGGTGATGATTTCAGTGTCGACCCCTGTGGCCAGTCGGAAGTGGGTGAAGTCTGACTGCCATGTTTCATTCGGGAGCTCTGCTTGGAAACGGATGTAGGAAGAGCGTGGTCGTTTCTGAGGTTGGGGTGTGATGGCTCCGACGCGTGTGAGGTGACGCCAAATAGTTGTGG
>NZ_JAVWTF010000007.1:0-46600 GCF_036667855.1 Aurantimicrobium sp.
TGACTACCGGACCCAATCCCTTGCAAACTTAGAAACGGCTCCCTATTAGAACTCCAACTTGTGGGGTTCAGTTCAATTTTCGGGGGCTATTTTCTTTGTTGTTGTCTTTAGATGAGATCTGCTACCCGTGAAAGGTAGGCGTCAACGAGAGCGTAGGTGCGAGCCTCGCCCGCTTTATCTTCTGCCACGGTCTGTGCCAGCATGATTTCGCCATCCTGGTGATCCTCGGCGACGCTGGGCCACCCACCCTCGTCCAACCAGCCCTTGAGAGCTGCGGAGTCGAGCTCAGGGTGGAACTGGACACCGAGTGAGCGGTTAATGGTGAAGGCCTGCGGGGCAACAGGGTTGCGGGCTATCTCTACAGCTCCCGGAGGAACGGTGAAGCGGTCGTAGTGGAACTGGAACCAGGGGCCATTGCCAACCAGTGATTGGTCGTCACTCCAGATGTAGGTCCATCCGATCTCGGGGTGCTGCCCAGGAGCGACCGTGCCGCCCAAAGCTCGTGCCATCAGTTGTCCGCCAAAACAAATACCCAGCACAGGCTTGTTGGCAGTGACAAGGCCGCGGCACAGCTCAATCTCCGGGGTGAGCCAATTGCCAATGCACTTGTCGTCCCAAGCGCCCCATGGAGCACCTAGGAAGACAACGAGGTCAAAGTCTTCAGTGTCAGGAAACTCAACAACAACGTTAGGCGCCTTGAATGATTCCTCGGGGACGACGAGGAATTCGGTGATCTCAAAGCCGTGGTGTTCAAGGCGGCGACCGAGTGGGCCCGTTGGGCTGACGTGGTCATGCTGAATTACTAGAGCTTTCACAAAGCACTCCTGGGATAGAGAATGAGTATTCAAAGAATATGACGAATTGTTTTGCGGTTCAGCGTTGAATCCGTAATAATCGTTAGTACCCTAACGATAGCGTTATGACACTACACTTGCCACAAAGGAGTTGCAATGGTTAACGATCTGACCAAACTTCGAGATGACCTCGGAGAGCGCGGCATCGACGTTCTGCGCGTTATGTTCTCGGATGTTCTCGGGATTCCCCGCTCCAAGGACATCTTGGTCAGCCAGTTAGATAAGGCCTGCCACAACGGCCCCGCGTTCAGCCAGGGCGTGTGGACCACCACCACCGGTGGCGAATTCCACGAAGCAAACGGCATTGCCAACGACGGACTTCAGGACTTCTTCACCCAGATTGTTCCTGGCACTATTTCTCCACTTGCGTGGGAGCCAGGTGTTGCATACGTCGTGGGAGACGCATTTAACCCCGATGGCAAGCCCAACATGATGTCCCCTCGTTCGGTGCTGCAGAAGGTTATTGAGAGCTACCAAGCACTTGGACTGCACCCCGTGGTTGGACCTGAGCTCGAGTTCTACATTTCAAACCAAGACGAGAACGGCACCTTCAAGCGTTCACTGAGTCAGACCGGACGCGTCTACATGACCGGAACCTTGGTTGACCCCGACGGTGACTTCCTTCACCTCATGCGCATGCTGGACAGTCTCAACATTGGTGCGTTTGCTGGAAACCACGAATTCAGCCCTGGACAGTATGAGGTCAACCTCTGGCACAGCGAGGCTCTCGATGCTGCCGACCGCACCTTCTTCTTCAAGACCGCCGTTAAGGACATCATTGCCAAGCGCGGTAAGCACGCGACTTTCTTGGGTAAGCCATGGAGTGACGAGGGCGGATCTGGTTTCCACCTGCACTTCTCGGTCACCGACGCGGACGGCATCAACAAGATGCATGATGGTCGTGGCAACCTCTCCCCCGCAGCCAAGATGCTCATTGCGGGCATTACTAAGCACGCCAATGCATTGACTGCATTCACCAACCCCACCATCAACTCTTTCAAGCGACTTGGCCCAGACACCTTGGCTCCCTACCGCTCTAACTGGGGCTATGACAACCGTTCTTGCATGGTTCGGGTTCCACCCGAGCGTGGCCAGGGAACTCGTCTCGAAGTTCGTGTCGGCGACGGCGCAGCGAACCCTTACCTCGTCATCGCAGCAATCCTGGCCGCAGGCCTGGAGGGCATCGTGAACGAGCTGGAATGTCCACCCGACGCCGTGGGCATGGCCTACGACAACGAAGGTGCCGAGATCCTTCCTGAGACCTTTAGCGAGGCACTCGATGCGCTCGAAAAAGACGACGCACTGCGCACGCAGATGTCACAGGAACTCATCAACGTGTTTATGGTGCTCAAGCGCGACGAAATTGCTCGTTACGAAGCCGCGGTTGACGACCCTAACACCCGCGAAGTAACTGAGTGGGAAATCACCGAGTACGCAGCGTCCTACTAATTCCTCCGCCCTCCCAGCAGAGGGCGTCGGGTTAACGCAAGAACGGGTCCCAGAGGGACCCGTTCTTTGTGTGAAACCTAGTTACAGGTACAGCGGTCAGCCTGAGCTACGCCCTGAAGCGCTTCCTCAATGTGCTCGCCACAACCGGTCCAGGTGGTCTTGCCGCATGAACCGCACTTGGCTGGACTACACATAATTACCTCCGTGTTAGCGATGACCTTTCGGTCAATCTGTATACCCCCTAGGGTATCGCAGAAAAACTCTCAAAGCGAGTTCTGAAACTGAGATTACCCTGAATTTTCGACAGCCCCTACTCAGCAGAAGTTAACCTGAGCTTTACAAGCAGATACTGCCATTTCACTACTGAGAGGAATAATCTAGGAACATGGGGACCTACAGATTAGAAGAACTCAATGCCAGCAACATCGTTGCGGCCAACTCTCTCACGCTCAAGCGTGGTCAAGAGCAGTTCATTGCTCCCCCGTCCTATGCCATCTCTGAAGCGTATGTAAACCCCACCACCGCCTGGCCACGCGTGGTCATGGATGGTGAGACCGTGGTTGGTTTCATCCGAGGAAACTTTGATCCCGACAACGCCAGCGAAGAACTGCGTAGCTGCCTCTGGCGTATTCACGTAGCTGCCGACTACCAGGGCAAAGGCGTGGGTAAGTTTGCCGTAGCCGCTCTGGCAGACGAAGCACGCTCTCGTGGCAACAAGCGCCTGACTGTTCTTTGGGAAAAGGGCGTGGAAGGCCCCGAGGCCTTCTTCCTCCGGGTGGGCTTCAAAGAAGTGGGCACCACCGCCTATGGCGAAGTCGTTGGTGAGATCACGCTCTAAGAGCCACACTGACTCAACAAAGAAAAGGGACCCAGTTCATAACCTGGGTCCCTTTTCTTGTGAGAACTACTAGCGCAGACGCACCGAGAGGCAGGTTACGCAGCCTTCGAGCTTTTCAAACTCAGAGATGTCCACGGTGATCACGCGGTAACCAAGTTCACGGAACAGCTCTGCGGACTTCGGAGCTGATGACGACATCAGCACGGTGTCTGGAGCCAGTACTACGACAGCGGTTCCGTGCGCCTCGGGCACAGGCAAGAAGCGGTCGAAGATACCCTGGTCATCCACCAGTGGTGGGTAACCAATGACAGTGCCATCTGGCAATGCAGTCACAGCAGTCTTGAGGTGAAGTGCCTTGGTCACAGGAACAGCCACAACGGTAAATCCCTGCTTGGCAGCGATGGCGCGAAGCTGGCGAATGCCTTCACCGTTGGTGCGACCACCACGGCCGACATACACGGTCTTGCCCACCTTGAGTACGTCGCCACCATCGAGAGCACCTGGGCTCACGATGCGGTCGATCTCGACATCGAGGTCGCGCAGCGTCGCCTCGGTGGCTTCGATTTCAGGCTTGCGGCTGTCTGCGCCGGGGTTAGAGATCACAGCAAGCTTGCCCAGCATCACAACAGTGTCTTCAATAAAGACGCTGTCTGCGAGGTCATCGCGGGGCTCTACCTCGACGGTCATCCAACCAGCAGCGTTGAGGGCTGCCACATAGGCATCCCACTGCTGGTCAGCCAGTTCCAGATCAACCTTCTTGCGCTTGATGTGAGTCACCAGACCATCAGCAAGAGTCGAAGCGGGTGCACGAACCAGTGCCACCTTGGTGGGTGCAGTTGTAGCACCGCGGGCAATGACCCAGCGCCAGATAGCTGTTCCGGCGGTGACAGTGGACACCGTACCGGCAACAACGAAGATGAGGTTCACGCCGAGGAGAGATGCGAAGACACCTGCAAACACATCAGCGGAGAAGCCCGCACCCTGCGATGCAGCTTGGATAAACATGTTCACAACCGCAGCAATGACGGAGGAAACCAGACCGACAACCCACGAGTAACGACGCTTAGCCAAGAAGCCGAAAGCACCCTTGAGGAAGACCAGGATAAAGAAGATCACACTCGCGCCGATGAAGAACGAGCCAGCCTGCCAGAGGATGGCTTCTTCAAAGTTGTTACCAATGAAAAAGGCCAGGCCGGTGACGTTCTGGGTGATGATGGTGACCGCGAGGGCAGACAGGGCTGCAGCAATCAAACGACGGGGTGTGAACATTTATTTATCCTTTAGTGGAAGAAGTGGCGTTCGCCGGTGAAATACATGGTGACTCCAGCCTTCTGAGCAGCAGCGATGACTTCTTCATCACGCACTGACCCACCAGGCTGAACAACTGCCTTGATACCGGCAGCGAGGAGAACTTCGAGACCGTCTGCGAAGGGGAAGAACGCATCGGACGCAGCAACGGAGCCCGCAGCGCGGTCTCCCGCACGGTTGACTGCGAGGTGGCAGGAGTCAACACGGTTGACCTGGCCCATTCCCACACCCACCGACGCACCGTTGTGAGCAAGCAGGATGGCGTTGGACTTCACCGAACGGCACGCCTTCCATGCGAACTCGAGATCAACCAGAGTTTCCTCATCAGCAGGCTCACCTGAAACAAGCTGCCAATCGCTCAGAAGCGCACCGAGCTTGGAGGTGCCATCAAAGAGGTCGGCATCCTGGACGAGGAAACCGCCGGAGATCTGGCGGATCTCTTGAGGCTCGCGGCCGAAGTTTTCAGGAAGCTGCAACAGACGCAGGTTCTTCTTAGTTCTCAGCAGGGTAAGAGCATCCGGCTCGAAACCAGGAGCAACGAGTACCTCGGTGAAGACTTCACTGACCTGCTCCGCCATCTTGAGTGTGACGGGGCGGTTAGCCGCGATCACACCACCAAAAGCAGAAACGGGGTCGCATTCGTGGGCAAGACGGTGAGCAGATGCAATCTGGTCCACTGCCTTGTCGCGGCCCACGGCAATACCGCAGGGGTTCGCGTGCTTGATAATCGCCACTGCAGGATTGATGAAGTCATAAGCTGCTCGAACAGCAGCGTCAGCATCAACGAAGTTGTTGTAGGACATTTCCTTGCCACCCAAGAGAGTGGAGTGAGCAATACCGTGACCGCCCTGCTCAAGATAGAGCGCAGCTTCCTGGTGGGAGTTCTCGCCGTATCGCAGGATAGAGCCGCGCTGCGCGGAAACAGCATAGGTCTGAGGGAACTTCTCGTCACGAACAAACCAGGACGACACAGCTGCGTCATATGCCGCAGTGTGCGCGAATGCCTCAGCGGCCAGTGAGCGGCGCTGTTCTAGAGAAGTACCACCCTGGGCAACAGCTTCCATAATCTCCCCATAGCGAGCAGGGGAAACCACGATGGCCACATTGGGGTGGTTTTTTGCCGAGGCTCGAACCATGGCAGGGCCACCGATATCGATCTGTTCGATGACGTCTGCGTCCGCTGCTCCGGAAGCCACGGTTTCGCGGAAGGGGTAAAGGTTGACCACAACGAGGTCAAATGCCTGAATGCCGAGTTCCTCAAGCTGGTCAGCGTGAGCCTGAAGACGAAGATCAGCCAAGATACCTGCGTGCACGGATGGGTGCAGAGTCTTCACGCGGCCATCAAGAGACTCGGGGAAGCCAGTTACTTCACTGACATCCTTGACTGCGTGACCTGCGTCACGAATGGTCTGCGCAGTGGAGCCGGTGGAGACCAGCTCAACACCGGCAGCACTGAGTGCGCCGGCAAGGTCCAGCAGACCGGTCTTGTCGCTGACAGAGATCAGGGCGCGACGAATGGGAACAACGTCGCGGTGGTTGTAGAGGCTGGGGTCGTGTGAGGGGCCGCTCATGAGCGTGCTAACTCCTGAAGGTTGACGTGGGCGTGGGCGATATTGCGAACGGTGTGAACAATGAGTTCACGCTCGACAATCTTGATGCGCTCGTGCAGCGTCTCTTCGGTGTCATCAGCGTTGATGGCCACCTCCAGTTGCTCGATGACAGGACCTGTGTCGACGCCCTCGTCGACGATATGAACTGTTGCACCAGTCACCGTTGCCCCGTCTGCCAAGGCGTCACGCACCGCGTGAGCGCCGGGGTAGAGAGGCAACAATGCGGGGTGCATGTTGATGAGGTTGGGCGAGAACGCACCGACCACGTTGGCAGGAAGAATGCGCATGAAACCAGCACACACAACCAAGTCTGGAGAGTAGGAAGAAACCTCAGCAATGAGGGCTTCTCCCCAGCTGACGCGGTTGGCGTAGTCGGCCGGTGAAACCACAAAAGTGGGAACACCAAACTCACGCGCATGGGCCAAACCAGATGCCTCGTTATCGGCACCGACAGCCACAATCTGTGCTGGGAATGACTCATCACTCGTTGCCTCGAGCAAGGCACGAAGATTAGAGCCCGATCCAGAGATCAGGACGACGAGTTTCAGCACCCCTCTAGCCTACCGGCTAGAACTGGGGCTGTTTTCGGGAGTTTTAGCCGGTGTGGAAGCAGCAGGCTTTGAGGGAGAACGCGACCCGGCATACAAACCCAGTGTTGCCGCAATGAGGAACTCGACTGCTGCCACGCCTCCGGTGCGCAGTGCGTTAGGTCCCACGTCAACGAGACGACCTGGGCCTGCGGCTCCGCCGCTTGCCCACGCCATAAAGCCAATCAAAGCGCCACCAACAAGAGCAATGCCGAACACCGTGAAGATCAACCATCGTAGAGCGGGTGCTCCGCCAAGGCTTCGAACCAGCGAGGGGCGAACAAAAAAAGCAGCGAAGAATCCCGCAGCAATAGGAACGATGAGTCCCACAAAACCAAAAGCCAGATCAGCTGTGGGCATAGCGCCCAGAATCGGAAGCGCAGGAACCAGACCCAGCTCGGTGCCGACAGGAGAAACGGAAGATCCAGTACCTAAAGCAAAGCCGGTGCCCACAAACCAGGAAGCCACCCACATGACGAAGTTCGGCATGAACATCAACTGCGCCGCAGTGAGAATGAGGCTTCCGCCACCGCCTCCCTGCAGTCCTTCATAGAGGCCCAAGATGGTGGAGAAGTTCGCAATCAGCATGACCGAGAGCACCACAGCAGAGATGCCAACCACGATGGCAGCGGCAGCAATGCCGCCGCGCAGCGACGAAGTCAGAACGGCGCGAACCTGGAGTGGCAGACCAAAGGCCCAGTCGGTTACGCGCTGCTGCAAACGCTCAGCGCGACCACCCGAGTGACCGATCTCACCACGAGCACCAATGAACAAACCGGCACCAAAGATGGCGGTGGGGAATGACAGTGCCATCCACATCGTGGGCATGGCGTTGGCGTTGATAGACGACAGTGCAATAAGTACCGTCAGGCCACCGAAGGTGCTGATTGCGGCAACAGGGCCCACAAAACGTGCACCAGATTCCAACGACTTACGACCCAGTCGAACACCCAAGAGGATGGTCAAGACTGAGAAGAACAAGGGCGCAATGGAGATGAGGAAAGGCTTTTCAGCACCCGCCAAACCCACATTCGCAGCCAGCACAGGATCCAAGGTGACCGTGAGGTCAACACCGTGACCGACTAACCAAATGTCAGCAGCAGCGCGATAAAACACGTCCCAGCCGATGCCGCTGTCCAACTGGACAGCCCACATCAAACTCAGTGGAATGAGGGTAATACCCAAGCCAATGCCCACTGCCAGGAGAGACTCCAGGGCAGCAAGCAGTGCAATGAGGGTGCGGTTCACCCCTTGATGCTATGACTTTTTAGTGGTTGGCTTCTTCGCGACAGGCTTAGTTGAGCCAGTTGCGCTCTTCTTCGCTGCGGGCTTCTTTGCTGCAGATGCAGCAGGGGCCTTCTTGGCAGGAGCCTTCTTCACTGCGACAGTATTTGCCGCTGGGGCAGCTGCTACAGTCTCAGCAACCTTGGGTGCTGCTGCCTTGACGACGGGGCGCTGCAGAACTTCATAGGCAAAGAGCAGAACCAGGCCAGCAAGCGTCCAACCAATTACTGCGCCGGTGGTCAAAGGAATGGTTGCGCTGAGAATCAGAGCGACTCCACCAATGATGACGACGCGAGCAACGATGCGGTACTTGTGCATCACAACGCTGGAGTTAGCAAAGATCTTTTTTTCGGGGTCAACCGTTTTTCGCAGTGAATTGATCTGCTTGTTCGAGAAAGCGCGGAACTTCTCTGCACTTTCGCTGACGCCAAATGCCCAGCCGGTGATGATGGCAATGACCGAGGCAACGGCCAGGGCAATGACGACGTCAAGGACGAAGGCGACTAGTGCGTCATAGACAGCACCCACGATAGGTGAGTAGTTGGGATCAATGACGGTCATAGCCACAATGCGGCCGCTGGTGAAGAGGAACGCCATCAGCGCCATCAGTCCAAGCATGACGCTACCGGTGGCTGCAAGTGCGCGTGGGCGGCGGCGAGCTGCCGCAATTCCTACGACGAACAGTGCTGCAACTACCCAAGGAAGCCAAGTTCCTACGCCCACACCAACTTGGTAGAGAACGCGAGCCAATGCCAGCTCGGGAACCTTGCCGATGGTGATGTCGGTGTTGACCTCAGGGATAGCCGAGGCAAAACCAACGCCCTGCTTGACCAGTTCTGCCTTGATCTCAACAATGATGGGCTTGAGCGGAAGAGTCAGGGTGCCATCGTTGGAGAGCTTGATGACAGAATCTGGACTGTCAGAAAGCAGCGCAACGGTCTGCTCCTGGGTCAGGGTGAGGGTCTTGTCCCAGGCATCAGCGAATGCCTGCGACTTCACAACATTAGAAACCAGGGTCTGCACGAGACCCTCAACGCCGCTCGCTGCAGGAGCAGCCAACATGCCAAGAGCCTTCTTGGCAGCATCGGGAAGATCCAGGGCATTGCCCAAACCTTCAAAGAGGGAAGTGGTGACTTCCTTGATGTCGACCTGCTTGTCAATGATGGTGGTGACCTCAGTAATGATGGTCTCCTGAACAGCAGGGTTCTTGGCTAGTGGGGACAGCGTGGAAACAAAGCGCTGAGTGTTAGTAACTTCGCTGGTTGCCCAGTGAGTCACGATGGCAGCGGGGGTGAGCGCAATGGCCAGAATCAAGGCGATAGCGGACAGCCAGGAGCGACCAGCGCTCTTCTTCACAGCAGTAGACATGTTTGTTTCAATCCTCAAAGGTTAGACAGTTGTTCTAGTCTGCCAGCTCGGCCGAGATTTCGTCACGATTGTGGACAGGTGTGGTTAAACGAACTCGGCGCTCCCCCGAAAGGAAGCGCCGAGTAAAAGCAGCCTGGATTAGAGACTTGCCATGATTTCGCGCATCAGGCGAGCAGCCTCGGAAGGAGTCTTTCCAACCTTGACGCCGGCAGCCTCGAGGGCTTCCTTCTTGGCCTGTGCAGTTCCAGCAGAACCAGAGACGATGGCACCAGCGTGACCCATGGTCTTACCCTCGGGAGCAGTGAAGCCAGCAACATAGCCAACAACGGGCTTGGTTACGTTCGCCTTGATGAAGTCTGCAGCGCGCTCTTCAGCGTCACCACCGATTTCACCGATCATGACGATGGCCTTGGTCTCGGGGTCAGCCTCGAATGCAGCGAGCGCATCGATGTGAGTGGTGCCGATGATGGGGTCTCCACCAATACCAATAGCGGTCGAGAAGCCAAGGTCGCGCAGCTCGAACATCATCTGGTAGGTCAGGGTTCCAGACTTGGAAACCAGACCGATGGGGCCCTTACCGGTGATGTTCGCAGGAGTGATACCGACGAGTGCCTCACCTGGGGTGATGATGCCAGGGCAGTTGGGACCAATGATGCGGGTCTTGCCACCCTTGTCCTTGGCGTATGCCCAGAACTCAGCAGAGTCCTGAACGGGGATGCCCTCGGTGATGACGACGAGCAGAGGAATCTCTGCGTCGATAGCTTCGATAACTGCGTCCTTGGAGAATGCAGGAGGAACGAAGGCGATCGAGACGTCAGCACCGGTTGCAGCCATTGCCTCAGCAACGGTTGCAAAGACGGGGAGCTCAACATCACCGTGAGTAACGGTGGTGCCAGCCTTGCGTGCGTTGACGCCACCAACAACCTGGGTTCCTGCAGCGAGCATACGAGCGGTGTGCTTGGAGCCCTCACCACCGGTGATGCCCTGCACGATGACCTTGGAGTCTTTGTTCAGAAAGATTGACATTTCTTATCCTTGAGTTTTCGTGAGGGCTTAGCGGGCAGCGAGTTCAGCGGCCTTGTCGGCGCCGTCATCCATGCTGTCTGCGAGGGTTACGAGTGGGTGGTTAGCCTCGGCGAGGATACGGCGACCCTCGTCGACGTTGTTGCCATCAAGGCGAACAACGAGAGGCTTGTTAGCAGCGGAACCGAGGGTTGCCAGTGCCTGGACAATACCGTTCGCCACAGCGTCACATGCGGTGATACCACCGAAGACGTTGACGAAAACGCTTTTGACCTGTGCGTCACCGAGGATGACGTCGAGACCAGCAGCCATCACTTCAGCAGAAGCTCCACCACCGATGTCGAGGAAGTTAGCAGGCTTGACGCCACCGTGGTTTTCACCAGCGTAAGCAACAACGTCGAGGGTGCTCATGACCAGACCTGCACCGTTACCAATGATGCCAACCTCACCGTCCAGCTTGACGTAGTTGAGGTCTGCAGCCTTTGCCTTAGCCTCGAGAGGGTCAGCAGCTGCCTTGTCTTCGAGTGCTGCGTGGTTCTCGTGACGGAACTCAGCGTTCTCATCGAGCGAGACCTTGCCGTCGAGGGCGATGATGTCGCCTTCTTCGGTGAGAACCAGAGGGTTAACTTCAACGAGGGTGGCGTCTTCGCCGGTGTAGACCTCGTAGAGCTTGACGAAGACAGGAGCAACCTTGTCTACGAGCTCTGCAGGGAACTTCGCTGCGACAGCAATCTTCTTTGCTTCTGCCAGGTCGATGCCCTTGATGGGGTTGACCTCAATGCGAGCAAGAGCTTCGGGACGCTCAACGGCGAGCTGCTCGATCTCCATGCCACCTTCGTAGGAGGTCAGCGAGAGGTAGGAGCGGTTTGCACGGTCAAGAAGTACTGAGAAGTAGAACTCTTCAGCGATGCGAGCACCAGCGGCAACCATGACGCGCTTGACGACGTGGCCCTTGATGTCGAGACCAAGAATGGCCTTCGCTGCTTCTTCTGCTTCCTCAGGGGTCTTAGCGACCTTGACGCCGCCAGCCTTACCGCGGCCGCCAACCTTGACCTGAGCCTTGACGACGACAACGCCGCCCAGCTTTTCTGCTGCAGCACGAGCTTCAGCAGGGGTGTCTGCGATGATGCCAGCGAGCACGGGAACACCGTAGCTCTCGAATAGGTCCCTGGCTTGGTATTCGTAAAGATCCACGTGATTTCCTAATCCGCGTTGAGCGATAAAGAGGGGAAGTAAATAAATCTGATGAGTTAAAAGTAACTTGATATCAAGATAAATTGACCATTCAGACTTTACCGGTTTTTTCCGCGGATTACACCCTCTATATAGGTATGCCTCTCCTAACTGGCAGCAACTAGACAGAGCTGACAGAGTAGAGCTATGCCTGAATCAGTCCACGCACAAGGTTTTGAACCCCACGACGCCGCTTCCAACAGCAAGCTGAACTGGCTTCGTGCCGGTGTTCTTGGCGCCAATGACGGCATTGTCTCGATTGCGGCCCTGATGGTCGGTGTTGCGGCCGCAACAACAGACCCTGCAGCTCTGCTACTGACTGGTGTTGCCGGTCTATCCGCTGGAGCCATCTCGATGGCACTGGGTGAATATGTTTCTGTTTCCAGCCAGCGTGACTCAGAGAAGGCCTGGATCAATAAGGAACGTCGCGAACTCGAAGAATTCCCTGAGGAAGAACTCGAAGAACTCGTTGCTCTCTACGAAGCCCAGGGGCTCAAGCCTGCAACAGCACGTCAGGTTGCGGTGGAAATGACCGAGGTGGACGCCCTCAAGACCCACCTCGACATTGAACTTGGCATTAATCAGGAAGAACTGACTAACCCGCTTCATGCAGCAATCTCGTCAGCGATTGCGTTCTTCGCCGGTGCAATCTTGCCTCTATTAGCGGTGCTTCTGGTTCCCGGAGACGCAAAGATTCCCGCAACCGTTGCGGCATCGCTGATTGCCCTGGCCCTCACCGGTGGTGTTGGTGCCTACATCGGTGGAGCACCTGTCCCCCGCGCGATCCTGCGCGTCACCATTGGTGGCGCAGCAGCACTGGCTGTGACCTACTTCATTGGTTCACTGCTGGGCAGCGGAACAGCAATCTAGAGTTTCTCAATCGGAGCGATCTTGATCAGGAGCTTCTTGGCTCCTGCAGAATCAAACTTCACATGGGCAACGCGCTTAGCGCCTTCCCCGGTGACCTGATTCACAGTTCCCTCACCAAAGTCGGCGTGAGAAATACGGTCACCTGCAACCAGCTCTAAGTCGCCGTTGTCACGAATCTTGTTCGTGACACGGTTAGCCCATTCTGTTTTGGGTTTCGGTGACGCCTCGAGAGAGTTCCATCCGCCCTCGGTGGAACCCCAACCGCCGAGTTCACTCGAGCCGAAGCCACCGTCATAGCGAGAGCCACGTGCGTTGAGCGCGCGGGACTGATATCCATCCCGACCATTGACCGAACCAGGTGACTGGCGCCATTCAATGAGTTCCGAAGGAATCTCCTGAAGATAGCGCGAAGGCATCGCCACGTTTGTTTGACCAAACTGAGCACGACTCATGGCAAGAGAGAGGAACAGGCGCTTGCGTGCACGGGTAATGCCCACATAAAACAAGCGTCGTTCTTCGGCTGGGCCACCGGGTTCGCCGGCAGACATGCGGTGAGGAAGAAGTTCTTCCTCCACGCCCGTAATAAACACGGCGTTGTATTCCAGGCCCTTCGCGGTGTGGAGGGTCATCAGAGAAACTGTTCCACTGGCGTCATCGAGTTCGTCAGCAGCTGCAACGAGAGAGACTTCGGTCAGGAAGTCAATCAGTGTGCCACCGGGGTTGTTCTTATCGAACTCCTTGGTCACTGCCAAAAGTTCTTCCACGTTCTCAGCACGGGCTTCGTCTTGCGGGTCTCGGGTTGCGCGGAGCAGATCCACATATCCGGTCTCTTCCAAGATGCGGGTGAGCACATCAGCAACAGGGCCCGACTCCGCCAATGCTGTGGCCTCGTCAATGAGGCCTGACAGCTTGGCTATCGCCCCGGATACCTTGGGACCCAGTCCTAACGAGTCAGCAGAGCGCAGCGCTTCGCGCAGCGTGATCTGGTTAGTGTCGGCATAATTCTGCAAGCCGGTCTCGGTGGCAGGTCCAATACCGCGCTTAGGAACATTGAGAATTCTGCGCACTGCCAACGAATCTGCAGGGTTGGCAATGGTGACGAGGTATCCCAGGATGTCCTTGATTTCAGCGCGCTCATAGAACTTCGTGCCACCCAAGATTCGATACGGCACGGCGGAGCGAATGAAGATTTCTTCCAAGGCACGGGTCTGTGAGTTGGTGCGATAGAACACGGCCATCTCGTTGTAACCCATGCCGGCAGAATGCAGGGTGCTGATCTCGTCGACCACGAACTGGGCTTCATCGTGTGCGGAGTACCCGGTGAACCCCACAATGAGGTCACCGTCTCCCACATCACTCCAGAGCTTCTTGTCCTTACGGTCAAAGTTGTTGGAGATCACCGCGTTAGCAGCAGAAAGAATTGTCTGGGTGGAGCGGTAGTTCTGCTCCAGCATCACCACGTGAGCACCTTTGAAGTCGCGCTCGAACTCGGCAATGTTACGCATGTCTGCGCCGCGGAAGGCGTAGATGGACTGGTCGGAGTCACCGACCACGGTTAGTGATCCGCCGGGCATGCCGTCAGCGGTTTCCCTGGTGAGTTCATGGATGAGCGCATACTGAGCGTGGTTCGTGTCCTGGTACTCATCGACCAAGACATGACGGAACTGCTTACGGTAGTGGTCTGCGACGTGCGGGAAAGCACGGAATAAGAACACGGTCTGAGCAATGAGGTCGTCAAAGTCGAATGCGTTGGCAGCCTGGAGTGCACGGGTGTACCCGCGGAACACCTCAAGGAACTTCACCTCAGTAGGGTCATTGAGGTTTGCATTGCGGGAATAGCTGTCCACGTCCGAGAGTTCGTTCTTCAGTCGGGAAATCTTGCCGGCAACTCCAGAGACTGACAGCCCATAAGTGTCGGCTTCGTATTCCTTAATCAGGCGCTTGATCAGAGTGCGAGAGTCATGCGAGTCATAGATAGTGAACGCTTTTGTGAAACCAAAGTTCTCTGCCTCACGGCGGAGAATGCGCACGCAGGATGAGTGGAAGGTGGAGATCCACATACCCTCAGTGGCAATGCCCAGCATCTTCTCTGCGCGTTCGCGCATTTCAGCTGCAGCTTTGTTGGTGAAGGTGATGGCCAAAATCTGGCTGGGCCAAGCTTCTCTATTACGAATGAGAGAAGCAATGCGGCGGGTGAGCACGCTCGTTTTACCCGAGCCAGCACCAGCAACAATGAGCAATGCCGGACCCCGGTATTGCACAGCTTCAAGCTGTTGGGGGTTCAGGCCATCCAGTAAAGGATCGGCGGAAGAAAGCTCACTCATAGCCCGTCAAGTCTACGGGCGAGTACGGACAGCCAAGTCGGGTTGGTCGGCAAAGGCGCCGTCTATACCCAACTCCCACAGCTTCTCGTAAAACGCCTGCCACTGGCCATGCTCAAGCGGGTCAGCGGAAGTTCGAAATGTCTCGGGTAAAAACTCATTTTCTGGTCGCAGCGTCCAGACAAAAATCTTGAGCCCCAGCTGATGTGCCTGCTCGACTATGGCCCGGCCGTGGCTGAGCTCCAAGGCACTGCCATCAAAGAGCAGGGAAGAGGCTAAAGCCAGGCCATCAAGCCGACCGGAAAAGGCTTCTAAGCCAGGACCAGAAAGTTCATCAGCATTACTAATGGGGGGAACACCTTCAGAGACCGCCCACACCAGTTCATCGAAAGCCACATGCTCGCGGTCCATGATGTAGAAATGCTGGGCACCAATCTGCAACTCGCGCAGGCGCACAATGATGCTCTTCTCAAAGCTCTCCATGATCAAACGGGAGTCATCTGTGCGCCAGCCAGCCAGGAACAAATCCTGCGTTAACGCAGCTTCGAAGCTAAAACCCAAACCGGCAAAGTAGGTGGGGTGCTTGATCTCCACCACCAGGGTGAAATCAGGCCCTGCTTGGTCTGCGATCTCGAGCAAATCAATAAACCGCAAGATGGGGTACTGCCCATCTTCTTTCGCGTTGCCAGGACGTAGCTCCGGCAAACGTTCCTTACATAACAATGTAGAGAGTTCTGCCCAGGTGAAGTCTTCGGTGAACCAGCCGGTGAGTTCTTCACCGTCGACCACCTTGGTGGTCAGACGGTCAGAGAACTCTGGCCGGCTTGCCACATCTGTAGTTCCGGAAATCTCGTTCTCATGGCGAATAACGAGAACGCCATCTTTGGAGAACACCAAGTCAGGTTCAATGGCGTTCGCCCCTTGACTGATGGCCGTGAGATAAGCAGGACGAGTATGTTCAGGGTGATAGCCGCTGGCCCCACGATGGGCAATTACCAGGGGGCGGGCTGTCATATTTTCAGCCTAGCCATCACCGAGGTTCATACACACAGCGAATTCTCGGAAAACATGGTGCTCCCACTCGGTATCGTGGATGTAGCGCCCAGAAAGCGCACAACTTCCTGAAAGGAAATGACAACCATCATGGCTGTTAACAACCCCGCCTTCACTGGCCAAAAGGCTTTCTCGCCTAACGCGACTGCTGCTGAGCTCCAAGCGCTCTATGACGCACCGTCGGCCAACCGCGCACCCGAACGCGCCATGACCTACGAAGACACAGTTGCTAAGTCCTTCATCTCTTTCGTCGTACTCCTCGTCGGCGCAGCCGCCGGATGGATCATCACCAGCATGAACCCTGCCCTGGGCTCAGGCATGATTATGGTCGCCGGTATTGGTGCCTTCGCCCTGGCCATGGTCAACATTTTCAAGAAAGAGCCAGTACCCGCACTGATTCTTGCTTATGCCGCGCTTGAGGGTGTTCTCCTCGGCGGTATCTCACTGGTCTTTGACGCCCAGTGGAGTGGCATTGTTGCCCAGGCTGTTATTGCCACCATCGTGGTGGTCGGTGTGACCTTGGCTTTGTTTGCCAACGGCAAGATCCGCGCATCAGCACGTGCGACCAAGATCTTCTTCATCGCCATCATTGCGTACCTGGTCTTCTCGGTTGTAAGCCTGCTGATGTCTGCCTTCGGTGCCACCAGCGGAACCTTCGGTCTCAACTCTGTTGAGATCTTCGGTATCCCACTGGGTCTGATCATTGGCCCTCTGGTGATCTTGCTGGCTGCATACTCACTCGTACTGGACTTCGACATGGTTCAGCGCGGTGTGCAGAACAAGGCTCCCGCCAAGTTCGCTTGGACCGGTGCGTTCAGCATCATGGTCACTGTGGTCTGGCTCTACATGCAGATTCTGCAGTTCCTGGCGATTGCCCGCGACTAACGCAGACAACGAACACGGTGAAATGGCTTCCCTTCGGGGAGGCCATTTCTCATACCTTAACCCATTCCACGGCGGATGGAGCAACTACAACAGCACACAGAATTCACACACCATGAGCTATAAACTCAAAACATCCTTCCCTCCAGTAAAGACAGCATCACCATGAGCGAATACCCCATTGATCACCTCGACGATGAAGAATCGTGGGAGATTATCCAGGCCAACCAAATTGGCCGTATTGCGAGTGCCCGCGAAGGAGCACCCGATATCTATCCCGTCTCGTATGTTGTTCACAACTGGAAGATCTACTTCCGCACCGGCGCTGAGTCTCGCTTACGCAAAGAGACAGACGGCAGGCTGGTTGCTTTTGAATCTGGTTGGCAGATGATGAAGCACTTCTCCAGCACCGTTGCCCTGGGTGTTGTGCGGACACTCACCAGTGAAGAAGCTGCCAAGGTACTAGACCGGCTCCCCATTGTCGACTTCGCTCCTGATCTCGACTACGTCTGGATGGAGCTCGACCCCACCGAGGTTCGCGGACGTCGCCTCAATGTGCTGGATCCTCAGCGCTAAATACCTACTTAATTTAAGAAAGGGCCCGTAGGGGCCCCTTCTTCAATAGAGGCTTAGACAATCATGAATAAGGCCAGCACTGCGAGCAATACTGCGAGCACGATGCTGGGGATGGCGCCCTTGGCGTCGTTGTGACGGAAATGCCACACTGCTGCAGCAACCATGAGCACAGCTAAGCAAATTGCTGCCGTGAGCTGCAGAATTCCCAGGCCAACCAGGCCAGGAAGAATCAGGCCAACTCCACCAAGAAGCTCCGCCCATCCAACGAGCTTGACGGTTCGAGGGCTATAGTCCTTGACCCATGCCATCTTGGGTTCGAGCCTCTCAACAGGCTGGAATGCTTTGGTCGAGCCGGCGTAGACAAAAAGTATTGCCAACAGCAGATCAAGAATAGAAAGAACGATGGCCAAGATTTACCTCCAAAAGTGCGGGTAAATATTCATTTCCCCCAGGTTTTAGATTAGCGCGATTCAGAGCAGAGGAATTTTCTGAGCCCTTACGGGATTCGGCTAGATTGAAGCCATGCGTTTACATGTGGCCAACCACCCCCTCATTACCCACAAGCTCACTGTGTTGCGAGACAAGAGCACTCCTTCTTCAGTGTTCCGCTCTCTCGCCACAGAGCTCGTGACCTTGTTGGCCTATGAAGCCACCCGAGATGTACGGGTCGAAGAAGTCACCATTGAGACACCAGTCACCACGACCAAGGGGGTGATGCTGAGCCAACCGCGACCTCTGGTTGTTCCTATTCTTCGTGCGGGTCTTGGCATGCTAGATGGAATGGTCACCTTGCTGCCTTCTGCTGAGGTTGGTTTCCTCGGGATGGTTCGTGACGAAGAAACTCTGCAACCTGCTACCTATGCAGAGCGCCTTCCTGATGACCTCACTGGACGTCAGTGCTTTGTGCTGGACCCTATGCTCGCAACCGGCGGATCGCTGATTGCCGCTATTGACTTCTTGTTCAAGCGCGGGGCAACCGACGTGACCTGCGTCTGTCTTCTTGGTGCACCTGAGGGTGTTACAGCTGTTGAAGCAGCAACCGAGGGCAAGAGCGTCACCTTGGTTTTGGGTGCATTGGATGAGCGTCTCAACGAGCACGGGTATATCGTTCCCGGCCTTGGTGACGCGGGTGACCGGCTCTACGGAACGGTCTAAACAGCCGCTAAATCAGGCTCTTGGTGTGCCAGACAGTCTTCACTTCAGTGAATGCTGTGATTCTGTTCAGAGATGACACTGGGATTCCCTCAACCGGCGCGAGTGTGCGCATGAGGGTTTCTGCTGCAGCGATCTGAAGCGACGCCCAATCAAGTGACCCAGCACCTGCAAGATCCAGAGCATTGATATCTGCGTGAGATGCCATCCAGGGTGCCAGCTCTGCTGGGCTTCCGGTAATCACATTCACCACACCACCAGGAACATCGCTCGTTGCCATCACTTCAGCAAAGCTGATGGCGGTCAATGGCGCATCCTCGCGTGGAACAACAACGACTGTGTTTCCAGAAACCAGGATGGGGGCAATAGTGGCGACTAATCCGAGCAATGAACCCGAGGTCTGTGGCGCAATCGCGCCGACAACACCGGTGGGTTCAGGAACAGACAGGTTGAAGTAGGGGCCAGAGACAGGGTTGGCCTGCCCGGCAACCTGGGTGTATTTGTCTGCCCAGCCGGCATACCAAATCCAGGTGTCGATGGCGGCATCGACCTGAGCGGCTGCTTCCTTTGCGGAGGAGCCTTCGACCAGCATGATCTCTTCAACGAACTGTGCTTTGCGGCCTTCGAGCACTTCAGCGATGCGGTACAGAACCTGACCGCGGTTATACGCGGTAGCACCGCTCCAGCCAGGCTGCGCGGTGCGAGCGGCAACAACCGCGTCCCGCATGTCTTTGCGTGATCCTTGTGCAGCGTTGGCAACGAATTCTCCGGCGACAGAGTTCACTTCGTAAACACGACCTGATTCACTACGGGGGAACTTTCCGCCAATGAAAAGCTTGTAGGTCTTGGGGACAGCGAGACGGCTCATGCTGCACCACCTTCCAGATAAGCAGCCAATCCGGAAAGGCCGCCTTCGCGGCCGTAGCCAGATTCTTTGTAACCACCGAATGGGCTTGCGGGGTCGAACTTGTTGAAGGTGTTGGCCCAGATCACGCCGGCGCGGAGCTTGTCTGCAACAGCCAAGACGCGGCTGCCCTTCTCGCTCCAGATACCCGCAGAGAGACCATAAGGAGTGTTGTTGGCCTTGGTGATTGCTTCGGCAGGTGTGCGGAAGGTCATCACCGACAACACGGGTCCGAAGATTTCCTCCCGAGCAATGGTGTTACTGGGAGAGACACCAGTAAAGACCGTGGGTGCAAACCAGAAACCCTTGGCAGGGATGTCACACGCTGGACTCCAGCGCTCTCCACCTTCGCTTTCGCCTTGGGCGGCGAGCGCGGTGATGCGGTCCAGCTGTTCGCGAGAGTTGATGGCACCGATGTCGGTGTTCTTGTCCAGTGGGTCACCCAGGCGCAGAGTAGACAGACGAGTCTTGAGACGGTCCATAACTTCGTCATGGATGTTTTCTTGAACCAGAAGTCGACTACCGGCACAGCAGACGTGACCCTGGTTGAAGAAGATGCCACTGACAATTCCTTCAACAGCCTGGTCCAGGGCGGCATCGTCGAAGACGATGTTGGCGCCCTTGCCACCGAGTTCAAGAGTGAGCTTGGTGTTGGATCTCGCAACGGCACGAGCAATCTCGCGTCCCACAGCGGTTGAACCAGTGAAGGCGATCTTGTTGATGTCGGTGTGGTTGACCAGGGATTTACCTGTGTCGCCTGCACCGGTGATGATGTTGACCACACCTGCGGGAAGGTCCGCCTGCTGACAGATTTCTGCGAAGAGCATGGCAGTCAGCGGGGTGGTTTCTGCTGGCTTCAACACCACTGTGTTTCCTGCGGCGAGCGCGGGAGCAATCTTCCAGGCAAGCATAAGCAGGGGGAAGTTCCATGGGATCACCTGAGCTGCAACACCGAGCGACTTGGGGTTTGCACCCAAGCCAGCGAAGTCGAGTTTGTCTGCCCAACCTGCGTAGTAGAAGAACCAGGCAGCAACCAAGGGGATATCCACATCACGGGTTTCCTTGATGGGCTTTCCGTTATCGAGGGTTTCGGCAACTGCAAGCTCACGTGAGCGCTCCTGGATCAGGCGCGCAATGCGGAAGAGGTACTTTCCACGATCAGCACCGGACATCTTCGACCAGACCGAGTCATAGGCAGATCGTGCTGCCCGGACGGCCACATCAACATCTGCCTCGGTGGCGGTGCTGAAGGTTGCAATGGGTGCCTCAGTGGCTGGAGAGATGCTGGTGAAGTTCTCGCCTCTGCCGGCAACGAACTCTCCATTGATAAAGAGGCCGTAGTGCTCGTTGAGGTTCAGAATCCCGGTGGATTCTGGCGCTGGTGCGTAGTCCATGAATGACATGTAATTCCTAATCGAGAGTGACGTAATCGGCACTCGAGTAGTGACCCGAGGCAAGTTTTTGGCGTTGGAGGAGAACATCGTTAAGCAGGCTTGAGGCGCCGAAACGGAACAGGTGTGGCACGAGCCACTCTTCCCCGACAGTCTCTGCAACGACGACCAGATACTTGATGGCGTCCTTGGTGGTTTTGATTCCGCCAGCAGGCTTCACACCAATACGTTGACCGGTTGCGGCATACCAATCCCGCACTGCTTCCAGCATGAGCAGGGTGACCGGCAACGTAGCAGCGGGAGCTACCTTGCCTGTTGAGGTTTTGATGAAGTCTCCCCCGGCAAGCATGGCGAGCCAGGAAGCTTTGCGCACATTGTCATAGGTGACGAGTTCTCCTGTTTCCAGAATCACTTTGAGGTGGGCGTGAGTTCCGTCGGCACGACGGCAGGCTTCTTTCACCGCCACAATCTGCTGGAAGACGGTCCACCAGTCCCCCGCTAAAAAAGCTCCGCGGTCAATGACCATGTCGATCTCGTCTGCACCTGCGGCAACTGCTTCTTGGGTGTCTGCAATCTTGATTGCCAGGGAAGAGCGGCCACTAGGGAATGCCGTTGCTACGGCAGCGACGGAAACTTTGCCCTGGTCTGGGTCGCCATGCATGTCACCGAGTGCCTCAACAGCAATGGCAACCATGTCGCCATAAACACATACTGCGGCAACCCGAGGTGTGGTCAGGTCTCTCGCATCAGGTACCAGTGCTTTGGAGACCAAAGTTCGGACCTTGCCCGGAGTATCAGCACCCTCAAGCGTGGTGAGGTCAATCAGCTTGATAATGGTGTCGATTGCCCACGATTTGGACGACGTCTTGATGCTCCGAGTGCCCAAATCAGCGGCTCGGGCTTCGAGGCCAACAGCGTCAACACCGGGCAGAGCTCGAAGAAAGTCCGCAAGTGATTCTGCGGTGAGATCTGACAATACTGGGATAGAACGCATCTCTCCACACTACTGGGAGAAACCCCGTTCGCGGCGGATGTTTCCTCATTCTTGGTGGCTAGGATGAGTCAATGGATTCAACGCTGAACAACCAAGATGAACTTCTCAACCCCCTCTCTAACCCTGACGTGGACCCGTTTGAGGTGGCCCGCGAAGCGGCGGCTCAGATCGCGGAGAAAACAGGCGTAGCTCAGCACGATATTGGTCTGACATTGGGTTCTGGCTGGGGCAAAGCAGCTGAGTTGATGGGCGAAACCACAGCCACGATTGATGCCGCCGAAATTACTGGTTTCAGTGCTTCCGCCGTCGTGGGCCACTCCGGAACATTACGCAGCATCTTGCTTCCTAGCGGAAAGCGTGCACTCGTTATTGGTGCTCGCACGCACTATTACGAAGGCCACGGTGTGCGCCGCGTGGCCCACAGCGTGCGCACCGCTGCTGCGTGCGGTGCCACCACCATGGTGCTCACTAATGGTGCAGGTGGCATCAAGCCCAACTGGAGGCCAGGAACCCCCGTACTGATCAGCGACCACATCAACTTGACCGCGGACTCTCCTCTCGAGGGCGCGACCTTCATTGACCTCACTGATCTGTATTCATCCAGACTGCGCGATCTTGCTCGCACGGTGGATAGCAGCCTCGATGACGGTGTCTATGTCCAGTTCCGCGGGCCTCACTATGAAACTCCTGCCGAAGTGCAGATGGCGAAGGTTCTCGGCGGCCACATCGTGGGTATGTCCACCGCGCTGGAAGCCATTGCTGCACGCCAAGCAGGCATGGAAGTTCTGGGGCTTTCTCTCATTACCAACTTGGCTGCTGGTATTTCTGAGAACCCGCTTTCCCACAAAGAGGTCCTGGAAGCGGGCGCTGCTGCAGAAGGTCGCATCAGCGAGCTACTTGCCCGCATCGTGGACAAGCTCTAGAAAGCCCAGTCATGACAACAGTGAATGAGTATCATTCCGAGGTTCTGGCGTGGATTGAGCAAGACCCCGACCTAGAAACAGTGGCAGAACTTAAAGCGCTACTTAAAGCCTCTGAAGCAGGTGACGAGCAAGCACAGGCAGAGATCTCGGACCGCTTCTCCACTCGCTTGAGCTTTGGAACAGCTGGTCTTCGTGGTGCCATTGCTGCAGGTCCCAACCGAATGAACCGGGTTGTTGTCATTCAAGCAGCAGCCGGCTTGGCCCGCTATTTGCTTGCGAATGCACACGAAGGAATGACTCCCAGTGTGGTCATCGGTTTTGACGGCCGTAAGAACTCAGAAGTATTTGCTCGCGACACAGCAGAGATTATGTCGGGCTTTGGAGTTGAGGCAATGTTGATGCCCCGCATGCTTCCCACCCCAGTTCTCGCCTTCAGCGTTCGTGAACTAAATGCCAGTGCTGGCGTCATGGTCACTGCTAGCCACAATCCTGCAGCTGACAACGGCTACAAGGTCTACCTCGGCGGAGATGACAATGGTTCCCAAATTGTCTCCCCCGCCGATGTCCACATTGCCGAGCAGATAGACATGGTTGCCGCGCAGATGAACGTTGGCGAGCTAGCCAGGGGCCCATTCAGCACTATTCCTGAGTCAGTCATTGATAATTACATCTCCCAGACCGCTCTGGTTGCAGGGACTTATGCGTCATCAGCACAACCTCACTTTGTGTACACCGCCATGCATGGTGTGGGCTATGAAACCTTCGCAGCTGTAATCTCACGTGCTGGTTTCGGCACACCTGAAGTAGTTGCTGAACAAAACGTTCCTGATGCCACCTTCCCCACCGTGGAGTTTCCTAACCCGGAGGAACCCGGCGCACTTGACCTGGCCTATGTATTAGCTCGAAAGACCAATGCAGAACTCATCGTGGCTAACGACCCGGATGCGGATCGTCTGGCAGTGGCTATCCCAGATGAGTCAACAGCTGAAGGCTATCGCCGACTCACCGGCAATGAGCTTGGTGCTCTGCTGGGCTGGAGAACAGCCCGTGAACTTGGCCTTACGAACAAGACTGGAACACTGGCGTGCTCCATCGTGTCTAGCCCCGCACTCTCTGCCGTTGCTGAACACTACGGTCTGGACTTTAGATGGACACTCACCGGGTTCAAGTGGGTTTCCCGAGTGGAGAACTTGGCCTTCGGCTATGAAGAAGCCCTGGGCTATCTCGTGAACCCCGGCACTATTCGTGACAAGGACGGAATCTCAGCTGCCGTTGCTCTCTTGAGCATCGTGAGCGAACTGAAATCACAGGGTTCTACTTTGAGTGACCACCTCGATGAGTTCAGCATGACCTTTGGCCACTTTGCGAGCGAACAGATTTCACTCCGAGTTTCTGACTTGTCAGAGATTCCTCGCCTGATGACGAGTCTGCGTTCTTCGCAGCCTGCAGGTATTGGTGGGATTGCAGTGGCAACCGTCGATGACCTTCTCGCAGGAAACTCCGACTTCCCACCCAGCGATGTGTTGAGATTCTGGCTGGAAGATGGTTCCCGCATTATGGTTCGCCCCAGTGGAACCGAACCCAAACTCAAGGTCTATATCGACGTGGTTTCTCGCGAGGGTGAATTAGCCCAACGCAGAAACGACGCTGCACAGAGGCTCTCAGCCCTCGCTTTCGGGATGAAAGAGCTACTCGGGCTCTAATTCCTATTCAGCCGTAATGCGTTCAGCAATGAGCGAGGTGCGAGGCACGAAAGAGCTGGCATCACCGATGACATATGCGCCTTCAACTGCTTCCAGCGCGCGCTCAAAGCGTGCGGCATCGTTGGCATGGAGGGTGAACAGGGGATCGCCCTTGCGAACCATGTCACCTGGCTTGGCGTGGAGATCAATACCTGCCGCGTGGATAACCGCATCCTCTGCACGTGCACGGCCAGCGCCAAGTCGCCAAGCAGCAATGCCGAACGGAAGTGCTTCCTGGTGAACCAACATGCCATCGCTCTCAGCAAGAACAACGTGTGATTCAGAAGCGGTGGGCAGGGCCGCGTCAGGGTCTCCGCCTTGAGCAGAAATCGTGGCCCGCCACGAATCCATTGCTTTGCCGTTGCGGAGATTCTCCGCAACTTCCACATCGTGCATGCCTGCCATATTGAGCATCTCGGTGGCCAGTGCCACCGTTAACTCGATAACGTCACCGGGGCCGCCACCAGCCAACACCTCAACAGATTCTCGAACCTCATTGGCATTACCAATGGTGAGGCCGAGAGGGATATTCATATCAGTCAGCAACGCCGTGGTGTTCACGCCGGCATCGGTGCCGAGGGCAACCATGGTGCGGGCTAGTTCACGAGAACGTTCTATGTCTTTAAGGAATGCGCCAGAACCAAACTTCACATCGAGCACGAGGCTGTCTGTTCCTTCGGCGATCTTCTTGCTCATGATGCTCGAGGCAATCAAGGGGATTGCTTCCACGGTTGCGGTGATGTCGCGCAAGGCATAGAGCTTGCCATCTGCAGGAGCTAGGCCAGAGCCTGCTGCACAGATCACCCCATTGAGCTCAGCCAACTGGTTGAACATCTCTTCATTGGAGAGATGTGCGCGCCAGCCAGGAATAGATTCCAGCTTGTCCAAGGTTCCACCGGTGTGGCCCAGGCCGCGGCCTGACAGCTGTGGCACTGCCACACCAAACGAGGCAACGAGCGGCATCAGGGGCAGAGTGATCTTGTCTCCCACACCACCGGTGGAGTGCTTATCTGCCGTGGGGCGGTTCAGCGCAGAGAAGTCCATGCGCTCACCCGAGGCGATCATGGCCATGGTCATGTCTTTGATTTCTCGACGGTTCATGCCGTTGAGGAAGATGGCCATGGTCATGGCGGACATCTGTTCTTGAGCGATGAAGCCTCGGGTGTAGGCATCAATCATCCACTGGATCTGCTCCGTGCTGAGTTCACCCTTGTCTCGTTTGATCGAGATCAGTTGAACGGCATCGAAGGGCTCGATTGTGGGGGTACTCATGACTTGTCCTTGGATTGTGCGTTGTAGGCATCGAGCTGGCGAGGACCGAAAGCATCGGGCAAGACCTCATCGATGGTCTTGAAACCGGACACGGTTTCGAGGACCATGCCTTCGGCAGAGTGTTCGAACAAAAGCTGGCGGCAGCGACCACAGGGCATCAGCACTTCCCCGTTGCCATCAACACAGGTAAAGGCAATGAGCTTTCCACCTCCGGTGGCATGTAGCTGGGAAACCAGGCTGCACTCAGCACACAAGGTGAGGCCATAGGACGCGTTCTCCACATTGCAACCAGAGATGATGCGGCCGTCATCAACAAGTGCCGCCGCTCCCACCGGGAATGTGGAGTAGGGAACATAGGCGTTGCCCATGGCAGACGTGGCTGCACTGCGCAGTGCAGCCCAGTCAATGGCTGTGTTATCTGAACTCATCTGCGTTCCTAGCTCTTGGTATACGGCTTGCCAGCAGCAGCAGGGCCGCGTACGCGTCCCACAAAACCAGCAACAGCAAAGATGGTGACCACGTAGGGCAGCATCAGCATGAACTCGCTAGGAACGGGCGAGCCAATAATGGACAGAACGTTTTGCAGGTTGCTTGCAAAACCGAAAAGCAAGGCAGCCAGGGTTGCTCGGATGGGATCCCAGCGACCAAAGATGACAGCGGCAAGGGCAATAAAGCCAGCACCTGCCGTCATCTCTTTCTGGAAGGCACCCACGGAACCCAGGGTGAAGTACGCGCCACCAATACCAGCGATGGCGCCGGCGAGCGCAACGTTCCAGAAGCGGGTTGCAGCCACGTTGATACCGACTGTGTCAGCGGCCATGGGGTGCTCCCCTACTGAACGAAGGCGCAAACCCCACTTGGTCTTGAACAGTGCATAGGCGACAACGGCCACGATGATGTACATCAAATACACAATCAGGGTCTGCCTAAACAGCACAGGGCCAATGATGGGAATCTGGCTCAACACAGGGATGTCGATGCGATCAAATCGTGGTGGGGAGTTCAGCACAGAGGTGTTCTTACTCAACACCTGTGAATACAAGAAGCTAGTAAGCCCCAGAACAAGAACGTTGAGAACCACGCCCACAATGACCTGGTCCACCAAGTACTTGACCGAGAAAGTGGCCAGGACGAAGGACACCAGCATGCCGGCAACCATCGCAGAGACGAGACCCAGGTAGGGCGATCCGGTCAAGGTGGCAACCATCGCCGACACGAAGGCACCAGCTAGAAGCTGGCCTTCGATGGCGATGTTGATCACACCGACGCGCTCAGAAATGATGCCCCCCAGCGCACCAAAGATGAGAGGAATACTGAGACCCACGGTGCCCAGCAAGAGACCAGGAATCAGGATGGAGCCATCAGCACCTGCCCAGGTGAGGAAGCCCACCATGAAGAAGAAGCCGAAAGCACTGATCATCCAAATAGGTGATGACTTTCCTTTATTGGAGAAGAAGAAGCTGAGAACCGTCATGGCGAATAGCAATGCCGTGACAAAAATTCCGGTTCCCAGTGCAGGAAGGTCAATGGCTGGGAGCTGAATGAAGTCAGATTCAGTTGAGAGGCGGAAGTTTGTGCTTGCTCCCGTGTTCAAAAGAATAAAGATCACTAAAGCAACCACAGTGAAGATACCGAAGGCAATGGGAGCCTTCCAGCTCTTCAACACCACGGTGGAGGTGACGGGAGTCGTTGTCTGGCTCATCGTGTCACCGCCTTTACTCGAGGGCGTCGTAAGGAGACAGGCATGGGTTCACCGGCAGGGACGGGAAGCCTAAACAATGCACGAATCAGAGGTGGCGCAGCAATAAAGAGCACGATCAGCGACTGCACAACAAGCACGATGTCGATGGGGATTCCTTCAGCGGCTTGCATAGCGAAACCACCAGCCTTGAATGCTCCGAAAAGAATTCCGGCAAAGAACACGCCCCAGGGCTTGGCTCGACCCAGCAACGCAACGGTAATGGCATCGAAGCCGATACCCGCGTCAATACCGGAACTAAAGCCTGCAGGCACAACACCGAGTACTTGAATAACGCCGGCAACAGCAATGAGGCCGCCCGAGAAGAGCATCGCGTAGACGTACATGCGGTCCACACGAATACCCGCAACACGTGCTGCATTCGGGTTCTCGCCGACAGCACGGAACTGGAAGCCCAGGCTCGAGCGAGAGAGTAACCATGCAACAAAGATGGTGAGAGCGATGACGAGCAGGAATCCCGTGTTGAGGTTATAGCTCGGGCCCAACAATTTTGGCATCACTGCTGTTTCCAGAATTGGTGCCGTCTTGGGGTTATTGGAACCAGGAGCCTGAAGGAATCCCTGGGTGCGCAGCATCCAGGAGACCAAGTAGAAGGCAATGTAGTTGAGCATGATGGTCACGATGACCTCGTGCGCACCTGTACGCGCCTTGAGCACACCGACGATTCCTGCCCAGAGTGCTCCGCCGATGATGCCGGCGAGAACGGCAACGATGAGGTGGATCACGGGAGGCAACTGCCAGGTGAAACCGACATACCCAGCACAGGCGGCGGCAATGAGCATCTGACCGCGGCCACCAATGTTGAACAAGCCAACGCGGAATGCCAAGGCAACACCGAGACCGGCCACGATCAGTGGCGTAGCAAAGGTGAGGGTCTCAGTCAGAGGCTTGATGCCGGTGGCGAATTCAGGGCGACGGAAGTTATAAACCGAGCCTTGGAACAACGAAGAATACGCACCAAAGATGGAATCCCATATTGCTTGGAATGTTGAGGTGGGGCGGGCAGCAAAGTAACCCACGGCCTTGTGAACGCCGGGGTCAGTCACAGCAATCAGGATTGCGCCAACCACTAGCGCACTCAGCACAGAGAGGATAGAGATGACGACGCTGCCGCCGAGCATTTCTTTGAGGGCAATGTTCCAGCGAGAAGGTGGAGCAATCTCGGTGGTGGCAGTGTCTACTGTGTCAGGGGTCTTCTTGCTCATGCTGCTACTCCCGCAGGTACTTCGCCAGCCATCATCAAACCAAGAACTGCGCGCGGGGTGTCTGCAGGCACGATGCCCACAATGCGTCCCCGATACATCACGGCAATACGGTCAGCCAGTGCAACAACTTCATCGAGTTCACTCGAGACAACCAATACAGGGATGCCGCTGTCGCGGGTCTGAACAATGCGCTTGTGAACAAACTCAATCGATCCCACGTCAATACCGCGGGTGGGCTGGGCAGCAACAAACAACTTCAAGTCACGGCTGAGCTCACGGGCCAACACAATCTTCTGCTGGTTACCTCCAGACAGCTGCGATGCCTTCGAGGTGATGCCTTGAGAACGAACATCGAACTCTTTCGAGGTTTCAGTCGCAAATTCTGTCAGCGTCTTCAGCTGCAGTGCCCCTGCTCGAACAAACGGTGCCCCGTGTGAACGGTCAAGCATGAGGTTCTCTGCGATGGTGAAACTTCCAACAAGTCCGTCTTCAGTTCTGTCTTCTGGAACGAAGCCAACGCCTGCGTCAAGGATGTGGCGAACGGACTTGCCCACGAGCGATTCACCGTCGAGAGAAATAGATCCCGAGACGTGGTGTGCCAAGCCCATGATTGCTTCAGTGAGTTCTGTTTGGCCGTTTCCTTGAACGCCAGCGATACAGACAATCTCACCCGCACGGATAGTAAAGCTGACGTCGTTGACGACTGCCATGCCTGTGGGATCAAGAACGGTCAGTGACTCAACGACAAGTGCATCCGCACCGAGTTTGGCTGGACCCTTGTCAACCTTGAGCTGAACTGCACGACCAACCATCATTTCTGCGAGTTCGGTGTTGGTGGCTGTTGGGGACGCCTCACCCACTACTTTGCCCAAACGAATGACAGTAATCTCATCTGCAACTTCACGGACCTCACGAAGTTTGTGAGTGATGAAAATGATGGCGGTTCCTGAATCACGCAACTGTTTCATGATGACCATGAGCTCATCGGTTTCTTGCGGAGTCAGAACAGCGGTTGGTTCGTCGAAGATAAGGACTTGCGCATCACGAGCAAGTGCTTTGATGATTTCCACACGCTGCTGAACACCCACGGGAAGATCTCCCACAAGAGCGTCAGGGTCAATATCAAAACCGAAGCGAGAGCTGACGTCAAGGACGAGTTGGCGGGCAGCATCGAGATCTAAGCGGCCTCCACGCGTGGTTTGTTCGTGGCCAAGCATCACATTCTCGGCAACGGTAAATACAGGGATCAGCATGAAGTGCTGGTGAACCATTCCGATACCGGCCGCCATAGCGTCGCCAGGTCCGGAGAATTGTTGGACAACATCGTCTAGAAGAATCTCTCCCTCATCTGCTTGATACAGACCAAACAGCACGTTCATGAGGGTCGACTTACCTGCACCGTTTTCACCCACGAGGGCGTGAATCTTGCCTGGCTTGGCAACAAGGCTGATGTGGTCGTTCGCAGTCAGTTGGCCAAAACGCTTGGTGATATTGCGCAGTTCGAGCTTCATTGATCTCACAACTTCGTGAAGAGGTAAAGGGTGGTCTTTGATTCTAAATGACCACTGTGGGAAAGAGTGGGTGAAACAGTTTGGGGAGGCACCGCCGAAGCGGGCCTCCCCAAACCTGTGGTGAATTACTTAGGTGATGAAGGAGAAGTTACCTTGATCGAACCGTCGTTGATTCCCTTAGTGATGGCATCCAGCTGGCTCTGCAGGTCAGGGTTTACCTTCGATGCGTAGTCGTGGAATGGTGCCAGGCCAACGCCGCCGTTGGCAAGGGTGCCAACGAATGGTGCGCTGCTGAACTTGCCGTCAGCAGCTGCGATGGTGACGTCAGCAACACCAACACCGACCTGCTTGAGAACAGAGGTCAGGAACATGCTCTTGATCTCAGGTGCAGTGACGTATGCGTCAGAGTCAACACCGATGAGAGGAATGTTCTTGCCGGAGTCCTTGATTGCCTCAGCTGCGCTCAGGAAGATAGGACCACCAACGGGGAAGATAACGTCAGCGTTCTGGTCGATAAGACCCTGTGCTGCGGTCTTAGCCTCAACACCAGCTGCGAAGCCACCGGTGAATGAACCGGTCTGTGCTGCAACGTCCCAACCGACAACCTTGACGGAAGCCGAGTTCTGCTCGTTGTAGTAAGCAACACCATCAGCGAAACCATCCATGAAGATGGTGACGGGTGGAATCTGCATACCACCGAAGGTTCCTACAACACCAGTGGTGCTGTAGCTAGCTGCGGTGTAACCAGCAAGGAATGCTGCCTGAGCAGTGTCGAACAGAATGGGCTTGACGTTGTCAGCGGTGATGCTGCCATCGTCAACAATGGCGAAGTTGATCTCAGGGTTTGCTTCAGCAGCAGACTTGGTTGCGTCTGCAAGCAGGAAGCCAACGGTGGTGATCAAGGTGCAACCCTGGTCAACGAGGCTTTGGATGTTGGGAGCGAAGTCAGTCTCTGCAGCTGACTCAACGGTGATGGGGGTTACACCCAGTTCGTCAGACGCTGAGGTCAGACCCTCAAAACCTGACTGGTTGAAAGACTTGTCGTCGAATCCACCGGAGTCAGAAACCATACAAGGTAGTGCGAGGCTGCCGCCGTCGGCTGCTTCGTCTGCGGGTGCGCTTGCGCAACCGGCCAAAAGGGCAACAACACCTAGCGCTGCTGCGCTGCTGATGGCTACCTTACGAGAAAAAATTCCCAATGTGTCCTCCAAATACGAGTCCCCATACAGGTCGCATGAGGTAGTAACTACGTTACTTGAAACGACGGAAATCGCCACCGATCAGGTTCTTCAGACCGGATAAGTTACACAAAAGAAATATAGAGATACGGAATCAGTCGTTTAGGGCCTAACGAACGACGATTTTCTGCTGTTTCTATTTCTTCTTTTCGAGTGCTGCTGCTTTCAGATCACCCATCAACACAGCAGCGCCACCTTCGACGATGCCCTGAGCTGCATACTGCTCAAGACGTTCACGCGAGTCGGCGATGTCAAGGTTACGCATGGTGAGCTGACCAATACGGTCTTCAGGACCGAAAGCGGCATCTTCCACGCGCTCCATGGAGAGCTTGTCAGGGTGATAGCTCAGTGCTGGGCCGGTGGTGTTGAGGATGGTGTAGTCGTCACCGCGACGCAGACGCAGGGTCACTTCACCAGTGACGGCAGAGCCAACCCAGCGAACAATGGACTCACGCAGCATGAGTGCCTGAGGGTCGAACCAACGACCTTCATACATCAAGCGACCCAAACGACGACCCTCAGCGGCGTAGTTAGCCAAAGTGTCTTCGTTGTGAATAGCGTTAAGCAAGCGTTCGTAAACAATGTGCAGCAAAGCCATGCCTGGTGCTTCATAAATTCCGCGACTCTTCGCCTCGATGATGCGGTTCTCTACCTGGTCAGAGATTCCCAGACCGTGACGGCCACCAATCGCGTTGGCTTCAAGAACGAGAGCAACGGGGCTGCGTACCTTCCTATATTGATCGCGTAACCGTAGTCGTGCCTCACATATTTTTCATCGCGTACTCGTACACTGAATGAGTACGAACAAGGATGTGGTGCAATGGCGACGCGTATCGAGGTCACCAAGCAACTCAAACAGGCCTACAGGACCGGTGGAGTGAAACTCCGGACTTGGCATAGCACCCGTTTCACGATCAATCTATGTGAGGCACGACTCGAGTTTCGCGATCATCACGACATGAGACACTACGCCCAGAGCTGAGGCGCATTCAGCTAGATTGGCTATATGCACATTCACGTTGCCAGCCACCCATTAATCACTCACAAGCTCACTGTGCTGCGTGATAAAAATACACATTCTTCCGTCTTCCGCTCACTGACGACTGAGCTGGTTACCCTGTTGGCATATGAAGCCACCCGAGAGGTGAGGGTTGAGCCGGTCACGGTTGAAACCCCCGTCTCGACAACTCAGGGAGTCATGCTCAGCCAGCCTCGACCACTCGTTGTTCCCATACTTCGTGCCGGTCTAGGCATGCTCGAAGGAATGGTCTCGCTGGTGTCCACCGCTGAGGTTGGTTTCTTAGGCATGGCACGCGATGAAGAAACATTGCGCCCCACCGTCTACGCCGAACGCCTTCCCGAAAACCTGACCGGACGTCAATGTTTCATCCTGGATCCCATGTTGGCTACTGGTGGCTCTCTCATTGAAACAATCAAATTCTTACTAGCCCGGGGGGCGACAGATATCACCTGCGTGTGTCTCCTAGGCACACCCGAAGGTGTTCAGGCAGTCGAGGACGCAACCGTAGGTTTCAACGTCACCCTCGTGCTCGGCGCATTGGATGAGAAACTCAACGAACACGGATTTATTGTTCCCGGATTAGGTGATGCCGGTGACCGCCTCTACGGAACGGTTTAACCCCAGCATTTCCTCACAGCTGGCACACCCTGCTGCGTAACTGCGTGTGGTGGCAGCGAAGCCTGCGTGGCCGCCCTGGCCTGAATATGTGGCTTTGGCTAAACTAGAAACAGCATCACCTGTCCACAGGATAAGGCGGCTTTCATTCAGCCCGATTCTGAGGAGACGTCATCATGCCGGATGGCTCTACCGCTCGCACTCGCCGACTCCATCATGAGACCGGTGTGGTGTATTTTCCTATCGCGCTGATTGCCCGGCTTCCTTTCGCCATGGTGGTTGTGGGTGTTATGACCCTCATCGTCCCCACGACAGGATCACTTGCCCTCGGCGGCACAACAGCTGCTGTGGTTGGTGTAGGCAATGCCTGCTTCGGACCGTTCCTCGGTGTCTTGGCTGACCGCTACGGCCAACGTAAAGTTATTCTCACCTTCAGCACGGTCAACAGTGTCTTGCTTTTTAGCCTGGTTGCGGTCACGAGCAGCGACTACAACCAGATCGCAATGTTCATCATCGCCTTCCTCATCGGCGCCTCCTCACCCCAGGTTGCCCCGCTGTCGCGGAGCCGACTTGTCGGCATTATTGACTCCTCCTTCCCCCACCCCTCCAGTGTGCGCATCATGAACGCTGCTATGGCTTATGAGTCTGCCGCCGATGAAATCGTCTTCGTCTTTGGTCCCGTGATCGTCGGCCTGCTGGCCACAACCATCGGTGCCGGCGCACCTGTAATCGGAGCGGGAATCATTTCGTTAGTGTTCATCAGCGCATTTGCGCTGCACAAAACTGCTGCGCAAACCACCCCTGCCCATGTGGCGATTAGCAACCAAGCACCGGCTAGGGAACTGTTCAGGCTCTCCGTCATCGCTCCCGTTCTTGGCGCCTTCGGGATGGGACTCCTGTTTGGTTCTATGCTCACCTCGCTCACCGCCTTTATGGTGCAGCGAAATGAGGCCACCCAGGTTGGCCTGGTTTATGGAATTATTGGTCTCGGGTCAGCCGTGATGGCGCTATCTGTGGCATTTCTTCCGGCCAAATATAGCCACCAACTTCGTTGGCTCGTGTTCGGTTCTCTCAGCCTGGTGGGCACACTCTCGCTGCTGTGGGCGAATTCTGTTGCGCAGATTTCGCTGAGTCTGCTCATTATCGGGTTGGGCATTGGGCCGACTTTGGTTACCCAATACACTCTTGCCGCTCAGGCAAGCCCGGCAGGGCGCTCAGCAACTGTGATGACTCTGGTGGGAACAGCCATTACCGTTGGCTCTGCCCTGGCCTCTGCTGCTACCGGAATCATCGCTCAAGCAGGCGGCCCTTCGCTCGCTTTCACTTTGCCGATATTCTCCTGCGTGGTTGTTCTCGCTGCCGCTATTGTGAACGGGTTTGGTTCTCGGAGATAAACGCCTCGACCACATTCCTGGTGACATAGGAGGGCTGTGCTCCGTGCTTTTGGACAGCGATGGCAGACATTGCTGTAGCAAATTCCATCGCCCCACGCAAAGTCGTGCCGGCACTGAGTTCACTGGCCAATGCGCCTACGAAAGCGTCACCGGCTCCGGTCGTGTCTACAACATCCACCTCGTAGGCAGGGATGCGGAATACCCCGTCCTCATCTGCTGCGACGGCACCATCACCGCCGAGAGTAATCACCACCGAACGTGCGCCTTTGCCGCGGAGGGCTTGGGCAACACGTTCATAGTTGTCCAGCTTTTCACCCAACACCACCTCAGCTTCGTGTTCGTTCACCACGAGGGGATCACACACACGAAGTGTGGCCTCATCGACGCTGAATGCCGGTGCGGCATTAAGGATGACGCGCTGGTTGTGTGTGGCCGCTGCAGCGGCGACATAGTTCACCGTGGCCATCGGCAGCTCAAAGTTCATCACGACGGCATCTGCACGCGACCAAACAGGCTGTGTGGCCTTCGCGATCTCCACATCAAAAGCAGCATTAGCCCCCGGCGACACCACGATGGAGTTCTCTCCATCGGGGGTGAGGAAAATGATCGCAGTGCCCGAGGGCTTTGCAATCCTGTTCACCGACGAGACATCCACGCCGGCCTGCTCGAGCGAGCGAACTAGGAACTCACCGTTGGAGTCCTCCCCCACGCACCCAACGAAGAGGGTTGAGCTTCCGGCTTTCGCACAAGCCGCGGACTGGTTTGCGCCTTTACCGCCGGCGAATTGCTGCAAGTCAGAGCCAATAATGGTTTCCCCACCGGCAGGCCGGCGGTCAACCTCAACGACCAAATCAGCGTTGGCACTGCCGAGTACGGCAACCGCGGGTGCGGCAGTGGTGGCTTCTGAGGATGTCGTCATAGGGTGGCCTTTGTTTCTGAGCTAGCGGCAAGGATGTCACGGGTGGGCGCGTACGCAACACACCACAGTGGTGTGTTGCGAGTCAACCCGCGAGTTCACCAGGTGAACGATATGCCGCAATAAGTTCAATCACGTCGCCCACAATGGAATCTTCAATATCCATCAGCACCGTGCAGTGTGCACCCGACTGGGGTGGGTAGTTGGAATACATCCCACGCATATCGCAGATGGTCTGCCCGTGCGCTGGGCCGTTGGAGCAGTCCACCTCCACCCGCACAATGGGTGCCGAGTTGATGGTGAGGGTTTGTGCTGCTGCCGCGACAGCGATGGTGTCATGCATGGCCGCAAGCCATTCACCGCCACGGTGCTGAGCATAGAAGTTTCCATAGAATTCCAGAATCTTCGACAAATATTGTGCGGCGTTCCCACCCTCGTCGAGGCGCTTCTTGGATTCCAGGGTGACAAAGTTCTGCATGGTGACGTCAAGGCCGGCCATGATGATCTTCCAGGGTGCTCGGAATACTGCCGCGGCAGCCTCGGCATCGTGCCAAATATTCGCTTCAGCAACAGCTGTCACGTTTCCAGGCGCCAAGGCAGCTCCACCCATCAGGGAAACCCCTGCAACCAGGTGTGGCAGTTCAGGGTCGAGGGCCAGTGCGGCGGCGATATTGGTCAACGGCCCTACTGGAACCAACCACACCTCGTGGGGGTATTTGTGCACGAGGTCGATGATCTGCTGCACAGCCGTCGTGCTGGCTGCCGGACCAACGGGGGCACCATCATACGCATTACCTTGCCCGTCATCTCCGTGAACGAAGTAGGCGTATTCAGGTTCCTTATAGAGAAGCGGGCCTGCTGCACCTTGAGCAACGGGGACTTCTCCACGACCAACCAGCTCGAGGGTGTGGATGGTGTTGCGTGTCCCCATAGACACTTCCACGTTCCCCCACACAGTCCCGATTGCAAGAAGATCAATGTTGGGGTGCAGTGCGGCGTACATAATCGCCATGGTGTCATCGACACCAGTGTCACAGTCGAGAATCATTTTTACAGTCATGGTGTGGGTCCTTACCCGGTAGTTGTCGTCAAGAAGGTGCAGCGAGTGCGCTAGTCGGTCTTGGGTGGAAGTTGGGCCGTCAGGTTCGCTATGGAGTCAACGATTTGATCGGCAAACATGTTCCAATCCAGTTCCATGGCAACATCGGTGGTGAACCTGGTGGTTTCTGGATCGACCACATTGGAGTGGTTCATTCCCGGTTCGCTTTCAAAGTTGGTCACCGTCATGCCGCGGGTGTACTCGCCACGGAGCTCCACCTTCACTTCGGCGCGAGCGGTCGTGAACACGTTGGGGTTGATCAGCGCTGCCACGCAGCAGGCATCGTGGATCGGGGGGTAGTCAAATTCATACACTTCGCGGTAGGTAGAGCCAACAAACTCCCACACGTCCAAGACGAAGGTGCTGATATCGCCGCCAATGGCAGCGACGCGGTCTTGAAGTTCCTTACGCGCCAGTGCCTGGTGGGTCAGATCCAGACCAACCATCGTGACTGGCCAGTCTGCAGAGAACACCGCATCAGCGGCTTCGGGGTCAACATAAATGTTGAACTCCGCCACTGGGCTGACGTTGCCGCGGGTATATGCCCCGCCCATCACAATGACGGATTCAACTCTGCTGATGATTTGTGGCTCTTTACGCATGGCCAAGGCAATATTGGTCAGCGGCCCAATAGGGACCAAGTTCACGGTGTTGGGTTCATGAGACATCACCGTGTCGATAATGAAGTCAACCGCATGCCTCGAATCAAGATCGAAGGTGGGTTCAGGCAGGAACGGGCCGTCAAGGCCGGTGGTGCCATGGATGTCTCCTGCGACCACTTGCTTTTGCACCAGTGGAACGGAGGAGCCTTTGGCTATGGGGACGTTGATTCCAGCAACCGCACACACTGACTGAGCATTGCGGGTGATTTTTTCTAAGGTTTGGTTCCCAGCCACGGTGGTGATGCCAAGGAGATCTATCTCGGGATTACCTGCGGCAAGCAGGATGGCAATCGCGTCATCGTGACCTGGGTCACAGTCAATAATGATCTTTTTCATCAAGGTTATTTCTTTCTTTCTACGCGCCGGCTAACTGGAGTGCCTTTTTCGCACGTGACTTGAGTGCGGATCGAACACGCAAGGTGGCGAAAACCAGCGCAATGATGGTGATGATGTACGGAGTGGTCAACGCCAGAGACGAGTTCACTCCGGCGAGGGAGAGACGGTCTGCCAACGCGTCGGCGGCACCAAAGATCAGACACGCAATCATGGTGCGATAGGGCCGACCCAGACCAAAGGTGAGGGCCGCGACCGCGATGAAACCACGTGAAGCAGACATCCCCGCAGTGAAGGATCCCACGGTTGACATAGCGAGCTGTGCTCCGGCAATGCCACAGAAAATACCGGATACCAGGATCGAGATAAATTTCACCCGGTTGACGTTGATACCGGCAGCAAGAGCTGCAGATTCATCCTCACCGACAGCCCTGAGGTGCACACCGTAGGGGGTGCGGTAGAGCACATATGCATACACCGGCACGAGGATGAATGCCACCCAGACCAGAATGGTTTGCTCGTTCAGGGCCGGACCAATCACCGGGATCTGTGCCAGCGCACCTAAATCAATTTTGGGAAGGATGGCTTTCACATCCCCGGGGGTGACCCCGGCATTGCCATAAAAGATAGTCAGCAACAGCACCGTGACACCCACCGCGAGCAGGTTAATACCGATACCCACCACAATGAAATCAGCTTTGAAATTCAATGTTGCCACGGCAAAAATTAGCGCCAACAGCATTGCTGCACCAATAGCAGCAATGATGCCGATGAAGGGGGTGGTGAACGAGCCCACCGCAACCGCAGCGAATGCGCCGATGAGCATCATGCCTTCGAGGCCGATGTTGAGAATGTTTCCCATCTGAGTGAAGGCACCACCGATTGCTGCCAACAGGATGGGGGTGGTCTTCATCAAAATGACGGAGATCATCCCAATCGTAAAGATTGACGCAAGAATGTCATTCATTTTGACTCTCCTTTACTCAGTGCTACAGGTTCAACCGGCGTCATGGGAGTGTTCTTCTTTCGACGGTTGACGACAAAGGTTGCGGTAATGGCGATAATGATCAGGCCTTGGAGCACGCTGACGATGGGGTAAGGCACTCCCACAGTTTGCAATCCGGTCGTTCCCGACATCATGGTTGCGTAGAACAGTGCTGAGGCCAGCGACGCCCACGGGTTCAACCTAGCCAGCAGCGCCACCGTGATGGCGAGGAAGCCAAAGCCAGGGGAGAACACTTGGAGGAAACGCAGACCGTTAGGTCCGAGCACATACAGTGCCCCAGCGAAACCGGCAGCTGCACCGGAGACCATCATGACCTGCATCGACATCGCCTTCACAGATACGCCCGTGTATTCGGCGAAGCGGTTCATTTCACCCAGCTGCTTCACTTTCAAACCCCAGGTTGTTCGAGTCAGCAGCAGTCCCAAAATCACGGCGACAGCTATCGCAATGATGAGGTCTGGGCCCAGGCCATATTCAATATTGAACAGCTGCAGGGCTGCATTTTCATCAATTTTGGGCGAGGCGGGAGATCCAGCAGTTTTGTCCTGGAAAGGACCGGTGACAAAGAAACTGGTAATGAGCATGGCCACTTGGGACAGCAGCAAGGTAGTGACCACAATGTCCACGCGCCAGTAAGCAAACAATGCTCCAGGAACAAAGCCCCACAGCGCACCGGCTACAGCACCGACGAGCAGAATCACGATAGTGAGAACCAGCGGAGGAAGCCCGTGCAGGGTGAACCCTGCCCAGGCGCCGAAGAACGCACCGAAATAGAGCTGGCCTTCGCCACCAATATTGAAGAATCCGGCCCGGAAAGAAATGATTGTTCCGGCAGACATAATGGCCAACGGAATAAACATGGCCACAATGGTGGAAACCCCATATGTGGTTGTCCAGCCGGAGAAGAACAGCTGGTAATACGCCTCGAGCGGGTTATTGCCAATGGCAATAATGACCACTGCGCCAATGACTAAGGCGACTAACACTGCCCCAATAGGTTGCAGGGCGCTCTTGAACGCGCCAAGCGCAAAATCGGTAAAGAAGCTGGAGAACTTGTTCGCGTGTTCCACCGTTCTGACCGCATCGGTGTTGCTCAGCGGGAGCAATATCGAGGTGGTGTCGAAGGCTTCTGCAGTTTCGGCAACCGCAACAGGTGGCAGGGGCGAATCGTCTATCTTACCCAGTTCGCGTTCTTTTTCCTGCTGCTGGGTGTGCGCCTGTGTCAACGCTGCAGTGGTGGGCTTAACCCCGGCCATGGCCAGGCCTACCGCAACTTCGTCCATGTTTTCGTGCGTAAACTCGGCAATGATTTTGCCTCGATACATCACCAGCAACCGGTCAGACAGACTCATCACTTCGTTCAAATCTGCAGAGAACAGCAGCACACCAGCACCCTCATCGCGAGCACGAACCAGGGAGTTGTGCACGAACTCCATGGCGCCCACGTCCACGCCGCGCGTAGGTTGGGAGACCATCAGCAGTTCTGGCTGGGACTCAAATTCTCGGGCAATGATGACCTTCTGCATGTTGCCGCCGGACAGAGTGCCGATAGCGGTCTGCGGGTTTGCCCCACGCACATCAAATTTGGCAATGAGTTTCTTGGCAAAGGCCGCCATCGCGGTGTTGGAGATCCACCCAAATCGAGCAATCGGAGGATTCAGGTGTGTGGTGGCAATATTTTCAGCCACGCTGAGCGAAGGCCCCGCACCTTCATCGTGACGGTCTTCAGGGATGTAGGACAGGCCTAGCTTCCTGCGATGGGCCACAGTGCTGCCGGTCACGTCTTCACCGGCGAGGGTGATTGTTCCCCGGAGAGCCCGATACATACCGGCAATAGCGGAGGCCAACTCTGACTGCCCGTTACCTTCGACACCGGCAATACCGACGATTTCTCCACGCCGAACGGCGAACGAAATATCGTTCACGGCAACAACACCGCGCTGGTCTACCGCATACACTCCCTCGACGTTGAGTACTTCGTCAGTGGGGTGTGATGGAGTGTGCACAATCCGCAGCAACACGTCGCGGCCCACCATCATGGAGGCAATCTCTGTTTGGCTCAGGCCTTCTGCCAAACGAGTATCGACCACTTCACCATCACGGATGACCGAGAGGTCATCACCGATGCTGAGAACTTCACCGAGCTTGTGGGAAATAAATACAACGGCACATCCTTGTGCGGCCAGTTCACGTACGACGACGAACAGCTCTTCGGTTTCTGCCGGAGTGAGCACAGCAGTGGGCTCATCCAAAATCAAGATGCGGGTTTCGTGGGAGAGAGCTTTAATGATTTCTACCCGTTGACGCTGCCCTACCGAGAGGTCTTGGACTTTATCCTGAGGGTTGATCTCAATACCGAACATCTCGGCAAGTTCAGTAACTTTGCGCTCCATTGCGCGTTGGTCAAGCTTGCCAAATTTATTGCGTGGTTCTTTCCCGAGGAAAATATTTGCTGCCACCGTCAGCGAGGGCACCAGCTTGAAGTGTTGGTGCACCATACCGATGCCGAGGGCATCGGCCTTATTGGGGGTGGTGATGTGCTGCTCGATGCCGTCTACCAGGATGGAGCCGCTATCGGGCAACAGATTGCCCGAGATCATATTCATCAGCGTCGACTTGCCGGCACCGTTTTCACCCACGATGGCGTGGACTCGTCCGCTGTAAATTTTGAGCGAAATGTCGTTGTTGGCCACTTTCGGGCCAAAGGTCTTTGTAATGTTGCGAAGCTCAAGAATGGGTTGTTCCACGAGTCAAACTTTCTGCATTGATGTCGTTCAGGGGGTGAGGGTGGAGTACTACTACTCCACCCTCACTACTGAGTGTTACTAGAAGGCGGTAGGTACTGTGACCGAACCGTCAATGACCTGCTTCTTGAAGCCATCAACAATCTTGATGACCGAGTCAGGCACGATGTTGTCGTTGTCTGCGTAGTTCAGGCCAACACCATCGTTTGCAAGACCGTAAGTAACTGTCTTGCCCCACTCGAGAGTGCCGTCCTGTGCAGACTGCACAGCGAGCACAATGGAGTTACCGATGCGCTTTTCCATCGAAGCCAGAATGTGGCCAGGCTGGAGAGCGTTCTGGTTGCTGTCTACACCGATGGCGTACTTGTTTGCATCCTTAGCAGCCTGCAGTACACCGATACCGGATCCACCAGCTACCTGGAAGACCACGTCAGCACCCTGGTTGTACATACCCATTGCCTGGTCATATCCCTTTGCAGAGTCGTTGAATGCACCAACGTAGCTCACCAGAACGTTCACGCTGGGGTCAACAGCTTCAGCGCCAGCCTTGAAGCCAGCAAGGAAGTCATTGATCACAGGGATGTCCATACCACCAACAAGACCGATGGTCTTGGAGCCGGAGGACAGAGGGAAGTTTGCAGTGTCAGTTGCTGCGGTAGCTGCAAGCACACCAGCTAGGTAAGAACCTTCGTTCTGTGCGTAGGTGATTGAGGCAACGTTTGGAGCTTCCACGATTGCGTCGAAGATCAGGTACTTCTGCTTAGGGAACTTTGCTGCAATAGCGGTCAGTGGGTCCACCATCTGCCAGGTACCAGCAACGGCGATGTCCCACTTACCGGTAGACAGGGATTCCAGGTTGGACTTCCACTGTGCAGGGTTGTTAATGTCTGCCTGCAGGGTGGTGGTGTTGTGTCCGAGTTTCTTGAGCTCGACCATACCGGTTTCGGCGTCATCGAAGAATCCCTGGTCACCCAGGGCTCCGTTGACGGACAGCGCTACGGAAAGGTTTGTGTTTTCCGCTGGAGTGTCGCTTGAGCCACCAGCGCTGCAACCAGTGATTGTAAGTGCTAAGGCTGCTGCTGCTGCAACAAGGCCTACGTGCCTCTTTTTCATGTTTCCTCTTTCGTGTGTTGTGTGGAAAATCGGCACCTGGCTACGTTGACAGGCTCCGACAGGTGGGAAATTTAGTGGGGGGTGCAGCCGCAGGATTCTCGAATTTCGAGCGTTGTGGGCAACACCTGGCTCCCCGCATGCTCTGCGTCTGGTGTTTCAATCAGTGCGATCACAAGCTTGAGTATGGTGTCCGCAATTTGGGCTAATGGCTGAGTGACCGTGGTCAACCGAGGGTTGAGATAGGCACCGAGTTCGATCCCGTCGAACCCAATCAGTGAAATGTCTTTGCCGGGGACGCGGCCTGAGTCGACGATGGCCCGGATTGCTCCGAGGGCCTGGATGTCGGAGGCCACGAACAGGGCATCTACGCCGGGGTCTTGTTCCAGCAGAGCCATGGTGGCGCGCCATCCACCGGTGAGAGTGAAGTCTTCGTGCAGGATGTGGTTGCCTTCAACCTGGATTCCTACCTGCTGGATCGCCTGCTTCCAGCCGGTGGTGCGGTTGTGGGAGAGGGAGCGAGTGTCATCGCCACTGATGCACGCAAAGTTTGTGCGGTTGTGGGAGATCAAGTGTTCGGCAGCTAAGTGGGCTCCACCCTCGTTATCAACCACGACGGCAGGGATGTTGGACTGGCTCCAAATACGGTCAGTAGACACTGACGGAATCTTCATTTTTTCGAGCTCGTCAAAACCTTGCGAAAAATCAAAGCTGGGGCAGACAATCACGGCATCAACTTTGTGATCGATGAAGGTGCGAATGTAGCTCAATTCACGTTCTGAAGAATCAGCCCCGTTTCCCAGCAGCACGTTATAGCCGGCGGCGTAGGCGCCGTCTTCAATCAGCGAGGAAAGCTCAGCAAAGTAGGGGTTGGATGAGTCGGGTACAAGTAATCCGAGGGTGAACGTACGTGACCTGGCGAGGCTGCGCGCAATTGCATTGGGGCGGTAGCCAAGCTCTTCAATGGCGGCTTCGACGCGGACACGTGTGGCGGCGCTGACGGCATGGGAACCGTTAGTGACATACGAGACAACGGCAGGGCTTACCCCAGCACGTCGTGCCACTTCCATTCGTCCAACCATGAAACACTCCGTCGTGTTACCCGCGTTTCGTTACCCGGGTTTCGTAGAAGATAATTCTCTTGAAATCGCAACTTGTCAAGTTGCGTTATCTAATTGTTACCCGGGTTTCATGCGTTGGGGCATCCGTGCCCCAGCACCCGTCTATTTCCTGGCAGCGCGGGTAATCAGCTCCACAATATGGGCGATGTTGGGCCGAGGGTCACGCTCGCGATACACAATATCGAGCCCGAGCGTTGCCGGCGGGCTGACACGAAGTGCGACAACATCCCCTGGCAGGAAATCCGTCGCGGACGTGGGCACCAAGCTAAACGCCCTGCCATCGCTCAACAGATAACTTCGGGTCCCCACAATCCGTGGTGGGGACACCAAGACCATCGGAGAGAGCTCGCGCTGTTCACACATGGCAATGAGCGCATCGTAATATTCCGGCGCATGCTCGCGTGGCCACAGCAACAACGGGACGTCAGAGAGATCGGATAACGCCAACTCCTGCTGTGTTGCTAAAGGGTGGTTCCGTGAAATCACGGCGACGTATTCTTCTTGATACAGCTCTTCACATCGATAGCCAAGTGGCGCCGTCAGAAGACGGCCCATCCCGATATCGGCCTTTCTCGATACCAGCTGCTCGATCACTTCCCCGCTCTCAACCGCGATCTCTTCGATCGCAACATCGGGGTACTGGGCTTCGGTTTGCCGAATAATTTCAGGTAGGAGTCCATTGACCACACTCGGCGACGCCACAATGCGCAGCTTGGAAAGGTTTTCATCACGGAATAAGCGTGCGTGATCGTGCAACGCGTTCACCGCCTGCACCACCTCACGCGATTTCTCACATAACGCATGCCCGGCAGCGGTGAGTTCGGCTCGGCGGGTTGAGCGAGTGATCAGAGTCAAGCCCAGAGCGATTTCTAAGCGCTTAAGTTCATCACTGACCGTTGCTTGAGAAACATGGAGTTCTTCTGCCGCCTTGCCGAAATGCAAATGCTGAGCCAGAACGAGAAAAACTTCAATTTGGCGCAGAGTAATTTTCATAGATTAAAACTATCAATCATTCAGATTCTTCACATAGATAGTTGTACTGCCCAGGCAGGTTGGTTGAGTAAATGTGACGACTCGCTGTAGTCGTTAAACGTGAGTGAGTACCTCCGGGAGTGGAGTGGAGCTGTCAAAGGCATTCACAACACCACCCGGAGGTACTCATGTCCCACGCTAATGCCGCTTTAACTCCTCGTCATCGTCTTCGCATCGCGCGCCTCATAGTCGATGAAGGCTGGACGGTCGTTGCCGCTGCCCACATGTTCAATGTTTCGTGGCCAACAGCTAATCGTTGGGCGCAAAGATATGCGGCCATGGGGGTTGCCGGGATGGAAGATCGTTCATCCAAACCGCATCGAAGCCCGAATAAAACCAATCAACAAATGGTTCGCAAGATCGTGCATTTGCGATGGAAGAAACGTCTTGGACCGGTCGCTATCGGCGGGAAACTGGGCCTCTCAGCTTCAACTGTTCATGCTGTTCTTGTTCGTTGCCGTCTGAACAAGCTTCATCACGTTGATGTTCGAACGGGGGAAGTTATCCGCCGTTATGAACATGCGACACCAGGGGCGATGATTCATGTTGATGTGAAAAAGCTCGGCAAGATCCCAGATGGTGGCGGTAGTCGCTACGTCGGGCGTCAGCAAGGAAACCTCAATATTCGCGCCACTGCAGGGCGGCCAAAGAACAATAAACGTGGACGTGTTGCAGGGATAACATTCGTCCACACTGTTATCGATGATCATTCCCGCATTGCCTATGCCGAGGTTCATGCCAATGAAACTGCAGACACTGCTGTCGGCGTTTTACGCCGCGCAGTGTCGTGGTTTGCTGCAAGAGGAGTCACTGTTGAGCGAGTTCTTTCCGACAATGGACCTGCCTACGTGTCTCATTTGTGGAGAGATGCGTGCAACGAACTTGGCATCAAACCGAAAAGGACAAGGCCCTACAGGCCACAGACGAACGGCAAAATTGAACGCTTCCACCGCACCTTGGCCGATGGTTGGGCCTTTGGGAAGTTCTACAACACTGATTCAGCTAGAAACAACGCGTTGCCAGGATGGTTGCACGAATACAATCACCATAGGCCCCACACTGCGATCGGAAACCGGCCACCCATGAGCCGCTTAACTAACGTCCCTGGGCAGTACAACTAGTTACCTTCACGCTCCGCGCGCTCTTCAGCTTCCCAACGGTCGCTGTTTTCACGCAGCTTCTCCATGGCATGCTCTGCTTCGTGGGCAGTTTCAAAAGGTCCTACGCGCTCGGTTGAGGGCGAGAGGAATCCCTTTTCCACCGACTTGGTGTGCAGGTTGTACCAGAACATTTCACTTGGCTTGTCAGACATAAACTTAACCTTATGCCTAGAGATGCCGCAGGGGTTTTGATTCCCGGAGTTTTGAGCCCACAGCGTGCTGTTCCCAACTCGATCGTGCGCCCACCCTATGTGGGCAAAGCCACCCCGCCTGCACATGTTGGCGGAGATATTTACGATGCAGAGTCGATTGAAAAGATTCGTCGTGCTGGAAGAATTTCTTCCCAAGCACTCGACCTGATCGGGACTCTCCTTAAGCCTGGAATGACCACGGATGAGATTGACCGTATTGGTCACGAGTTTGTCCTCGACCACGGCGCCTATCCTTCAACCCTGGGATATCGCGGCTACCCCAAGTCACTGTGCACGAGCCTCAATGAAGTCATTTGCCACGGAATTCCAGATGACACCGTTCTGCAGGAAGGTGACCTGGTCAACGTCGACATCACAAGCTATCTCGACGGCGTCCACGGCGATACAAACCGCACCTTCATTGTCGGCGAAGGAACCCAGGAAGTGCGCGACCTGGTCGAGCGCACAGAAGAGGCACTTCGTCGAGGCATCAAGGCAGTTGCTCCGGGGCGTGAAGTCAACGTCATTGGTCGCACCATCGAGTCCTATGCCAAGCGATTCGGTTATGGCGTGGTGCGTGACTTCACCGGTCACGGCGTGGGAACGAGCTTTCACTCAGGCTTGATCATCCCCCACTACGACTCAGCTCCCCTCTATAACGACGTGATGGAAGTCGGCATGGTCTTCACCATCGAGCCCATGTTGACCCTCGGCACGCACGAATGGGACATCTGGGCAGATGACTGGACTGTCACCACCAAGGACAAGTCCTGGACCGCACAGTTTGAACACACCCTTGTCGTTACCGAAACCGGTGCCGATATCCTGACACTCTCTTAACTCAACGAC